>JBEKPZ010000056.1:0-29123 GCA_049520215.1 Bryobacteraceae bacterium
ACGTTCACGTAGCAATCGCTTTGCGGCAGACCGTGAGTGAGGGCCTCCCACTCGTTGCCGCCCGTGCGGCTGCGGTACACGCGCAGCTTGCCCTCGGGCGGATAGTGCTCGGAGTCGCTCTTGATGGGAACCACGTAGACAGTGTCCGGCTCGTGCGCGTGAACGTCGATCGCGAACCCGAAGTCGATCGGCAGGTTGCCGCTGATCTTTTGCCACGAGTCGCCCGCATCGTCGCTGCGCATGACGTCCCAATGCTTCTGCATGAACAGCACGCCGGGGCGCGCCGGGTGCATGGCGACGTGGTGAACGCAGTGGCCGACCTCAGCCGTCGGCTCGGGGATGTATTTGGAATACAGCCCCCGGTTGATCGGCCGCCACGTCTGTCCGCCGTCGTCTGTACGGAAGGCGCCCGCGGCCGAGATGGCGATGTAGATGCGCTGGGGATCGGACGGATCGAGAATGATGGTGTGCAGGCACATGCCGCCCGCGCCCGGCTGCCAGTGGGGGCCCGAGCCGTGGCCGCGCAATCCGGGGAGTTCCTGCCACGTCCGGGCGCCGTCGGTCGAACGGAACAAGGCGGCGTCTTCCACTCCCGCGTAGACGGTATCGGGATCGGTCAGCGATGGTTCCAGATGCCAGACGCGCTTGAACTCCCAGGGGTGGGGCGTGCCATCGTACCACTGATGAGTGCCGGGGACGCCGTCGTACACGAACTGGTTGCCCACCGGCTCCCAGGTCTTGCCGCCGTCGTTGGAGCGCTGGATCAACTGCCCGAACCAGCCCGTGGACTGCGACGCATACAGCCGGTTCGGGTCGGCGGGAGAGCCCTTCACATGGTACATCTCCCAGCCCCCGAAGTGCGGACCGCTCACCTCCCACTGTTCCCGCTTGCCGTCCGATGTCAGGACGAATGCGCCCTTTCGTGTGCCCACCAATACCCGTACTTTGCTCATGTATCGCTCCCGAGTTTACTCACAGTTAACCATCCACGGTATGCCGAATCGATCGACCAGCATACCAAAACGGGAGGCCCAGAAAGTCTTCTGGATCGGCATCTGCACCGTTCCGTCTTCCGCCAATGCGTGGAAGATGCGTTCCGCCTCCACGGGGTCCTTGATGCCGATCGACACGGAGAAGCCTTTTGGCGCCTCATACCGGCCGGGCGGAGCGTCGGCCCCCATCAGAATACCGCCGCCCGCGTTGAGGGTGGCATGCATGATCTTGTCGCGCCATTCGGGTGGCACGTGTTCCTCGGCCGGCGTACCGGCGTGGGCGAACATGGCTTCGATCTTTCCGCCAAGACACTGCTCATAGAACTTAAATGCGGCCTCGCATTGGCCGTCGAAAAGGAGATAGGAATTCAATTGCATCGTGTTTTCCTTTGGTTTGGATTTTATGTCTTCTGCGTTACATCGCGCCGGCCGTAGGCGACAAACGCCGCGAGGAGCCCCACGGCCAGTGGCATGAGCGCAGGCGCAACTCCGACGTTCCCCCACGTGAGCGCCGTCGCACCGATCATAATGGTCACCAGCCCGGCCGCGGCCAATGGTGTCAGGCCCCGCCGAATACGCAGGAGCCCAGGGAGGATCAGACCGATCGCGCCCAGCACCTCGGCCACGCCGATGAACCGCAGGAACAGGCCTGGCAGCGGCATCTGCTTGGTCATCGCCTCGATTGGCAGGACCAGTTTCGTCCCGCCGGAGAACAAAAAGATGAGCGCGAGCAGCCCCTGCACGGCCCATAGTGCGTAGTTCATAAATGCTCCCTTTTGCGTCGAGTTAATCGCCGGCGCTAATCCCCAGGCAATCCCGGAAGCTCCAGCACCGGACGGATTTCGACTGTGCCCTTGCGCGCCCCTGGAATGCCGCCGGCGATGACGATGGCCTCGTCGAGGTCCTTGGCATTGATCAGGAAGTAACCGCCGAGCTGCTCGCGCGTCTCGGCGAAGGGACCGTCGGTGACCAGGCGCTTGCCGTCGCGCACCCGGACACTGGTGGCCGCCGCCACGGGCAGGAGCGGTGCGGTGGCCAGAAACTGGCCGTTGGCCTTGAGCTTGTGCGCAAACTGCGTAGACTCCTCGTAGCAGTTCTCGCGCTCAGCCTCGGTCCAGGATTTTTCGTCCGTGTAAATCAGCAACATGTATTTCATTTGTGCGGCTCCATGGGTATGTCGAACGGCGAGCGCCCGGATCGACATCCCGGACGCAGAAATCAATATAATCGATAAATGCCCGCGGACGCAGCGAAGGCCGTGGAAGAGGTCTATCGCTCCGATTGGGGCCGGATCGTCGCCACGTTAATTGGGATGACGCGCGACTTCGACCTGGCCGAAGAGTCCGCGCAGGAAGCCTTTGCCGCCGCGCTTGACCAATGGCCGGCGTCCGGCGTGCCGGAGTTGCCGCGCGCGTGGATTATCCAAACGGCCCGGCACAAGGCCATCGACCGCATTCGGCGGCGGGCCCTGTTGAAGGAGAAGCTGGAATCGTATGCCGCCGATGGCCTCGTGCGCGAAGTCGAAGAGCCGGATTACGACTCGACCGATATCCCCGACGACCGGCTTCGCCTGATCTTCACCTGTTGCCACCCGGCGCTGGCACATGAGGCGCAGGTGGCGTTGACCCTGCGCACGCTGTGCGGGCTCGAGACGGACGAGATCGCGCGTGCGTTTCTGGTGCCCCCGGCGACCATGGCGCAGCGGCTGGTCCGGGCCAAGCGGAAGATTCGCGACGCCGGCATCCCGTATACCGTACCCCAGACCAACGACATGGCCGAGCGGCTCGATGCCGTGCTGACGGTAATCTATCTGGTCTTCAATGAAGGTTACACGGCCACGCGCGGCGGACCGCTGGTGAGGGCCGATCTCTGCGCCGAAGCCATCCGGCTGGGGCGCCTGGTGAGGACGCTGCTGTCGCCGCAGCCCGCGGCGGAAGCGACCGCGCTGCTCGCCCTCATGCTGCTTCACGACGCGCGGCGGGGGGCCCGTCTCGATGCGGCTGGGGAGCTTGTGGTTCTCGAGGAACAGGATCGCGGCCGATGGAATCAAAAGCAGATTGCCGAGGCTTTGCCGCTGGTGGAGGAGGCCCTTCGTGGCGGGCCTGGTCCGTTCGCGGTGCAAGCGGCGATTTCGGCGGTGCATTGCCGGGCGGCGCGCGCCGAAGACACGGACTGGCCACAGATCGTGCGGCTCTACGATGTTCTCGAGCGGTTGCAACCGTCGCCGATCGTGTCGCTGAACCGTGCTGTAGCGGTGGCCATGGCCACCGGCCCGGCGCAGGCGCTCGAGATCGTCGACAGACTCGCGGCGGACTCCGGCCTCGACACTTATCACCTGCTGCATGCCGCGCGCGCCGATCTGCTGCGCCGGCTAGGGGCAGCGGCGGAAGCGGCCAACAGTTACCGGCGCGCGCTCGAACTGGTCACCAACGAGAGCGAGCGCCGCTTTCTGGAACGGCGTTTGAGGGAGGTTCGTGATTCTTGAAGTTGCATTGCTATTGAGGCTCGCATAATACAGTGACACGAAAAACTTGGACCTTGTGGGGCGGGCAATTTTGATCGAGGCCGGCTTTCAGCCAGCCCGAGCCGCCTAAAAAGGCGGCTGCGGCCAAGATTGGCCGCCCCACATCAGCCCCGATACAGAGGGACACATTTGTCTGTCGCGAAAAGTGTCACCGTATTACGCGAAACTCAATAAATGCGGCGGCAACACCACTTCTACGATCCCCGGCCGAGTAGCAAGCCGGGCGGGCGCGCGACATACGCAACATAAAAGCGGAGATCCCGGCAACGCCACTTGAACCGCCGGATCGCAGCACCTCAGCGCTATTTGCGTGCATCTGCGTTCATCCGCGGCCAGATGTTCTTCCGGCCCAACGCGAAACTCAAACCCCCTATTGGCCGCGGATGAACGCAGATGAACGCGGATAAGAAACAAGCCAGACGGAAGCTTCCAGAGCGTACGCGCTGCCTGTCACCCTGCCTCACTGTTATGTTGAACTGGAGGAGTCGCCCATGCGCACGTTCTTCCTGTTCCTGTCGCGCCAGAAGCACCTACGGAAATGGATGGAAACCTCCGGCTGGGCCAGACGCTTGTCGGCCCGTTTCGTGGCCGGCGACAATCTGCGCGACGCCCTGGCCACCTGCCAGCGGATCAACGCCGAAGGCATCGCCGTCACCCTCGATCACCTGGGCGAGAACGTCACGTCGCTGGACGAAGCAGCCGCCTCCCGGGACGCTTACCTGCGGGCGCTCAACGAGATTGCCAGCCTCAAGATCGACGGCAATGTTTCCCTCAAGCTGACGCAGTTCGGCATGGATCTATCGCTGGCCGAATGCGCCGCCAACGTGGAGGCGTTGGTCGGCCAGGCCGCGGCTCTGGGCAACTTCGTGCGCGTGGACATGGAATCGAGCGAATACACTGACCGCACGCTGGACCTCGTCGTCAGTCTGCACCAGCGCTACAAAACCACCGGCACGGTGATCCAGGCTTACCTGTACCGCAGCCGCAAGGATGTCGAAATGCTGTGCGCGCGCGGCATTCCCGTGCGTTTGTGTAAGGGCGCTTATCTGGAGCCTCCCGCGGTGGCTTTCAAGCGCAAGGCGGACGTGGACCGCAATTTCGTGGAACTGATGAACCTTCTGCTCGAAACCGGCGTATATCCGGCTATAGCCACGCATGACGAGAAGATCATCGAACAGACCGAGCGCTTCGTGGAGTCGCGCAAGATCCCGCGCGATTCCTTCGAATTCCAGATGCTTTACGGCATTCGCCGCGATATCCAGAAGCGGCTGGCCGGCGAGGGATACCGGCTGCGTTTGTATGTGCCGTACGGGCAGGCGTGGTATCCCTACTTCATGCGGCGGCTGGCGGAGCGGCCGGCCAATGTCTTCTTCCTGGTGCGCAACCTGTTGCGAAGTTGAACAAGTGCGGGCTGGAACTTAGCACTTCGCGCTGGCATCTAAGCACATATGCGGTACTGGGCCTATTTGGCGGGAAAGGTCGGTCTGTGCGCGGCGGTAATGTACGGATTGCTGTGCTGGCTGAACACCTGGCCGATGCCGCCTAGGATCAACGATTACCCTCAGTCCCGCTTAACCGGGGACTTGCCGTACGCCCTGCTCGCGGGCCTTTGGTTCCTATCGTGCTGCGGCCTTCTATACCTCTGCATCTGGGACCAGCGCTATCGCTGCCGGGTTTGCCTGCGGCGCCTGCGCATGCCGGTCGAAACCGGATCGTGGGGCGGCATGTTGCTGCTCGGAAGGCCGCGGACCGAGTACATTTGCCCATACGGCCATGGCACTTTGAAGCTTGCCGAGTTGCAGATCTCCGGCCTGGAGAATCCCGAATGGAACCCTAACGGCGAGATTTGGGAAGAGTTGTGCGCTTCGGCGCGCGATGCGGACGAGCGGCCGTGATCGCGTCCCGTTTGCGCCAGGCAGCCGGTGTAGCCGTGCTGGCGATCCTGGTATTCCTGGGTGTGCGGCTAATTCCCATTTACTTCCACAATCAGGAGCTGCAGCAGTTCGTGGAAGACGTGACACATCGTGCCGCGGCGCCCACAAGCTCGGACGACGTGCTGCGCTCGTGGGTTCTGTCAAGAGCCGCCGATCTGGAACTTCCGGTAGTGGCCGGTAACGTGCAGATACAACGCACTGCGGAAAGTGTGCGCATTGACGTGCGCTACGTGGTGCACGTCAATCTGCCGCTTTATACGGTCGATCTGCACTTCTATCCAGGCGCCGGCAGCCGCTAGGAAGGACCTGTGGGGCAGGCTCTCAGGGGTGCCCCCCGGGGTGCCCCCTGGGCCCGGCGGCCTCTCAGGCCGCCCCCCGGCTGCACTTTCCACATATGAGAGAATCGTTGTTAGTGCCAGAAAAGAAATCTGACTCGAAGAACAGGAAAGTCAGAGTCCGGGTTCCGCGGCAAGCCTACCTGGTCCGGTTCTTTCTGCATCCCGCCGGCAAGGCTCTGGTGGTTTCGTTCACCCTGGCGTTCGTCCTGCTGGCCGGGGTCCTCACGTACTACTATGCAAAGTATTCCAGCCTGATCGACCAGAAGCTGCGCGCCGGCCCGTTTGCCAACACTTCCAAGATCTTTGCGGCGCCGCGGCTCATAGCTGCCGGCGATCCCACCACGGCCGACGAGATCGCCGCCCAATTGCGCCGCTGCGGCTACACCGAATCGCGCAGCAACGCCATTGGGTCGTTCCAAATGCGGGCGGATGGGGCCATCGAGATTTTCCCCGGCCCGGAATCGTATTTCGACGAAGAGGCCGGCCTGATCAAGTTCGCCAACGGTCGCATCTCGCAGATCGTCTCCCTGCGCGACAACACCGTTCGCGGCCAATACCAGCTCGAGCCGCAGCTCATCACCAATCTCTTCGATCGCAACCGCGAGAAGCGCCGCCTGGTAAAATTCACCGACATCCCGAAAGTGCTCATCGACGCCGTCACCTCGGCCGAAGACAAGCGCTTCTTTCAGCACCAGGGCTTCGACCCCCTGCGCATCGTCAAAGCCGTGTACGTGGACCTGAAGGAAGGACGCAAGGAGCAGGGCGCGTCCACGCTGAGCCAGCAACTGGCGAAAAACCTCTGGCTGGAGCCCGAGAAGCGCTGGACGCGCAAAGTGGCGGAACTCCTCATTACTTTGCGCCTGGAGCAGACCCTTTCCAAACAACAGATTTTTGAAGACTACGCCAACCAGATCTACCTCGGCAGCCGCGGCAGTTTCAGGATCAACGGCTTTGGCGAGGCGGCCGAAGCGTATTTCGGCAAGGATATCCGCCAACTCACGCTGCCGGAAGCCGCCACGCTGGCGGGAATCATACAGCGCCCCGGCCATTACAATGCGTACCGCTATCCGGATCGCGTGCGCGACCGCCGCAACGTGGTGCTGTCGCTCATGCGCCAGAACGATGTCATTAACGACCGCGAGTACGCCTTGGCTGTGGAATCGCCGCTAAACCTGGCCAAAGGCGCCGTCCAGTCGCTGGACGCCCCCTACTTCGTCGACCAGGTGAATGAGTTCCTGCAGAGCCAGTTTCAGGATATCGATTTCCAATCCAGTTCGTTCCGGGTCTACACCACGCTCGACCTGGACCTGCAGCGCGCCGCCTCCGAAGCCGTCCGCGAAGGCATGCAAAGCGTCGACGATCTGATCCGCAAACAGAAGCGCTTCAAAGGCCAGCCGATTCCCGAGGCGCAGTGCGCGCTGATCGCGCTCGATCCGCATACCGGCGAAATCAAAGCGTTGTCCGGCGGGCGCAATTACGGCGTCAGCCAGCTCAACCACATCCTCTCCAAGCGCCAGCCCGGTTCCATCTTCAAGCCCTTCGTTTACACCGCCGCGATGAACACCGCCATCGAAGGCGGACCCCACATCCTCACCGCCGGCACCACCGTGCTGGATGAGCCGACCACCTTCTGGTACGACAACAAGCCCTACGCTCCCAGCAATTTCAAACACCAGTTTTACGGCACGGTGACCCTCCGCCAGGCGCTGGCCCATTCTATGAACGTGGCCACGGTCAAAGTGGGCGAAATGGTCGGCTTCGATACCGTCGTCGAGCTGGCCAAAAAGGCTGGCCTGAATTACAACATTCAGCCCACGCCCGCCGTGGCCCTGGGATCGTACGAGGTGACCCCCATGGAGATGGCCGGCGCCTACACCATATTTGCCAATCAGGGCGTGTACGTGAAGCCCAATTTCGTCTCCATGGTGCGCTCCCAGGACGGCAAAGCCATCTACAACAATAAGAAGGAAGAGCGCACGGTGCTCGATCCGCGTGTGGCCTACCTGATGACCAACCTGATGGAAGAGGTGATGCGCAGCGGCACCGCGGCCGGCGTGCGGGCGCGCGGCTTCGGGGTCCCCGCCGCGGGCAAGACCGGGACCTCCGACCACGATGGCTGGTTTGCCGGCTACACCTCCGACCTGTTGTGCATCGTCTGGGTGGGCTTCGACGATAATCGCGAGCTGGACCTGGAAGGCGCCCACTCGGCGCTGCCCATCTGGACGGATTTCATGAAGCGCGCCCTGCAGTATCACGCCTATCGCGATGCCAGACCCTTCCAGGCTCCCGACGGCATCGTCTCCGCGCAGATCGATCCCGAGTCGGGAATGCTGGCCACGCCCTACTGTCCAACCACCATCTCGGAAGTTTACATCTCGGGGACGCAGCCGGTAACATCCTGCCCGCTGCATGCCAGAGGGCAGAGCGTGACCCACGTGGCCGGCTGGGAGATCCCCGGCAGTACGCCTCCAGGCGCAGAGGGCATCTCGCCCGCGCCGCATGTAGGCGCGCCGCCTCCGGCGCTCGGAGCGCGGCGGGCGCCGCTGGCCCAACCGCCTCCGGCGGAGACCGCCGAAAAGGCCGAAAAGCCCAAGGAAAAGAAAAGCTTTTGGCAACGCCTCCGGGGTGTGTTTAAATAGAACAAAAGGAGGCCGTATGGTTTCCGCTCGCAACCTCGTCGTTCTTTTCGCCGCTTGCCTGGCTTGGGGGATAGCTTCCGGGACCGCTTTCGCACAGGATACTAAACCCGCCCTCGACCCTCAGCTCGCCGCCAAACCAAGCGCTTCCGAAACCGTCAATCCGCCGCTCACGCCCGAGGGCCGGGGTGACGTCTTCATGGCCCGCAAGATGTATCGCGAAGCCATCGAATCTTACGAACAGGCTCCCCAGGATTCCGCGGTGGTCTGGAACAAGCTGGGCATCGCCTATCACCAGATGACGCAGTTGGATGCGGCCATGAAGCGCTACCGGCGCGCCATCCGTCTGGATGCCAAGTACTCGGAAGCCATCAACAATCTGGGGACCATCTACTACGCGGAAAAACGCTATAGCAAAGCTACCAGCACGTACAAGCGGGCGTTGAAGCTGGCGCCGGGATCTGCCTCGATTTACAGCAACCTGGGCACCGCGTATTTTGCCGAGAAGAAGTACAAAGAGGCTTGGGAAGCCTATAACACGGCTTTTCAGCTCGACCCCGAGGTATTCGAACACCGCAACACTTATGGCGTGCTGCTTCAGGAGCGCACCGTCGAGGAACGCGCGCGGTTCCACTATTACCTGGCCAAAATTTACGCCAAGAAAGGCCAGAACGATCGCGCGCTGCAGTATATCCGGAAGGCGCTGGAAGAGGGCTTCACCGACCGTAAGAAGCTGTTGCAGGATCCGGAATTCGCCGCACTGCGCGACCTACCCGAATTCAAGGAGCTACTCAAGCTGGAGCCGCGTGTCCTATAGCCCAATTGTGGGGCAGGTTGGCAACCTGCAGGCCGATTGTTAATCGACCGCCCGTTTGCGGCTAGCCGTAAGCTCCAGGTCCCATCCGAGTATGGAGTCCTGCCCCACATCACAATGAACTTTCGACGTTATCGAATCATGATCGTCATCCTTCTGGCATGTCTCGCCGCGTGCGCCCGCCGCGATAGCCAGCAGACGGTCCCCCAAGTGGCCATCCTTCGCTTTGAAAACCTCTGGGCCGACGCGTCTCTGGATTGGATGGGCCGCGGTTTTGCCGAGATTGTTTCCGGCGAACTCCAAGGTTCCCCGCAGCGCTACGCGATCCAATGGCGCACCCTGCGAGCCTTCGACGCGTCGCTCGGCCAGCAGCCCGGCGCGCCGGGGATCTCGTCCGAGAGCGCCGCGGCACTCGTGGCGGGCGCCAACGAAATCGTGTACGGCGACTTCTCCGTGGTCAATGGCGTCCTGCGCGCCACTGCCACCGAGGAAGATCTGGCCACGCACAAGATGCGCACCGCATCGGCCAGCGGTCCGGCAAGCGGCGGCATCTTTCCAGTGGCCGAAGCGCTGGCCCGGCAGTTGGGCGAACCGCGTCCCTTCGGCACGCAGAACCCGCAAGCGCTACGCAGCTACGTGACCGCGCTGGAATCGCCCGATCCCGTGGCTGCTTCCCAGGATCTCGCCCAGGCGACCGCGGCCGACCCCGGTTTCGGGCGCGCCTATGTGCTCTGGCTGGATATGGCGCTTGCCCAGCGAAACCGCGCCGAGGCGGATCGGGTCGTGGAGCAGGCTCGTGCCCACCAGGACCGTTTCCCGGCGCTCGACCGGGCGGAACTGGATCTCGGCGCAGCCGCCGTGCGCGGCGACTTTCATGCCCAACTGGAGGCGCTCCGGGAACTGGCGCGCCTGGATCCGGCGGATCCCAATCGCCATCGCGCGCTGGCCGAAGCACTCATGAGCATGCGCGACTATGCTGGCGCTATCGTGGAATTTCGGCGCGCCCTCTCCATACGGCCCCAGGACGCCGCGGCGCTGAACTCGATGGGCTACGCGGCGGCCTATTCCGGCGACTTGCCCACCGCTATACGGGTCTTGCGCGGGTATGAACAGTTGCGCCCCAACGAGCCGAATCCCCTCGATTCCCTCGGCGACGCGCACTTCGCCCTGGGCCACTTCGCCGAAGCCGAGCAATTCTATCTGGCGGCGCAGGCCAAGGCGCCGGGCTTTTTGAACGGCGGCGAAGTGCTGAAGGCCGCGCACGCGCGCCTGATGACGGGCGATGTCCCCGGCGCCACGGCGCTGTTCAACCGCTACCTTGCCGCGCGGGAGGCGGCGCACGATCCGCATGCCCCGTATCACACGGCGGCATGGTCCTGGCAAACGGGCGCGCGGCGCGCTGCCATCGCCAGCCTGGACCGCCTCGCCGAGAGCCTGACCCGGGCTGATGCGACCGGGCCGATGCGCGACGCCGCCAGCCGCGCCAACGCCCAGGCGGCCATCTGGCTGCTCAACTTGGGAGACCGCGCAGGAGCCGCGGAACACGCCCGCAAAGCGGTGGTCGAGGCCGTCCCGGTGCCTTCGCCGTTGGTTGCCATGGTGGCTTTCCTTGCGCAGCCGGACGCCTTTCCGGCGCCCGTGCAATCTCCGTTTCGAGATTATGCGCGAGCTTACGCGCTGCTTTTCGACAAGCAGTTTCAGCCCGCCGTGCAAGTGCTGGAGGAGATCCACCGCCGGCCCACGGGCGAGCAGGACGACGGCTTCGACGTGCTCCTGGCGTGGGCCTACGAAGAGACCGGCGATTGGCAGCGAGCGGAGCCCTTGTTGCGGCTTACCCCGCTGCCGCAGGCTTCGGGCTTGCCGATGTTCGCCTCGCTCTATTTGCCCCGTTTGTTTTTCTTGCGCGGCGCGGTGCTGGATCGCACCGGCCATCGCGCCGAGGCCGCCCGCTACTACCAGTTGTTCCGCACGCTTTCGGGCCCGGACAGCGCGATTTGGGGCGAAGAGCGGCGCGCCCAGTAGAAAAACCCGGAGGGCGTAGTACGGATAGAACTGCTTGGTCCATACCGGTATCCTTCTGTTGCGCCGCTTGGGCGCATAGCGGGCGTTATGGGCTGGGAGTGTACGCCGGGTTGCGGCCGTGGAGCGGGGCTATCGCGCCGCACATATCGCGGATACCGCCAGCGCTGGGGCGCCAGCCGATGGGCGTGCAAGATTCCGGCCGAAGGACGAATTCGGATCTGCGGCCGCCCCGTTGGCGCCGGCGAGCACGGGCACCGCGGGCGGAGCCGGCTCCATGGGTATCGCGCCGGTTTCAGCCGCGGCTTACAACGGTATGGCGGCCATGAATCACATGCGCTTCGAATGCGGCGTGGATGTAAACGCCCTGCTAAAGACCAGCCCCAGGCGGCTGCTGAAGGCTCTGTGGGCGTCGCCGGACTCGCCGGACGCCGTCAACATCGGCTACATGGCGCTGACGCCCGCGCGGTAAGGCCAGTCGCTAATCCTGCCGCAAAGCAGACACGGGATCCACTCGCGCCGCGCGCCGCGCCGGGATGTAGCTGGCCGCCAGCGAGACCATGCCGAGCAGCAACGCCACGCCGATATACGTCGCCGGATCGCTGGCCTTGACCTCGAACAGCATGCTGGCGACCACCCGCGTGGCGGCCACGGCGGCAACCAAGCCGACCGCCAGGCCGATGCCCGTGAGCGCCATGCCCTGCCGCAGAATCAGCCGCAGAACGTCGCCCGTATCCGCGCCCAGCGCCATGCGCAGGCCGATCTCGCCCGCGCGCTGGCTCACCGTGTACGCCACTACGCCGTAGACGCCGGCCATCGCCAGGCAAACGGCGATCGCCGCGAAGATCCCCAGCAGCAAGGTGCGGAAGCGCGGCGCGGCCGTATTCTCCGCGAGCAGCTCTTCCATGCTGGTGAATTTCACCGGAACCTCCGCCGAGCGCGCGCGCACCTTGCTCTGGATCGGCCCCCATAGCGCGCCGCCCGCTGCTGACGCACGCACCACGATATTGAGCGCGGTGGCCGTCTGCGGGTGCTGTTCATAAGGCATCACGATCTCCGGCGCAGGTTCGACGGCCGGCCCGTATTGCCGGACGTCGCCCGCCACGCCCACGATTTTCATGATCTTCTCCGAGTCGAGACCACAGTAGATCAAGCGGCCCAGCGGATCCTGACCGGGAAACGATTTGCGCGCCAGCGCCTCGTTAACGATGGCCGTAAACGGTGCGTCGTAAGTGTCGCCTGCGTTGAAATCCCGGCCGCGCTTCAGTGGGATGCCCAGCGCGGCGAAGGCCCCCGGCGTCACCACGGATAAGACCGCCTGCGGCGTGTTGGGGGTGAGTGCGCCAACATGGTCGATGAAGTAGCTGCCATCGGAGAATACCGTGCCCGGCGTGTTGCGCGTGCCGCCGACGGCCGAAACTCCGGGCAGCGTCGCGAGATCCGCCAGCAGATCCTTATAGAAACGGGTGGCGCGGCGCGCGCTGCCCAAGTCCGACGACGGCACATCCGATTGCATCACCAGCACATGCTCCGGGCGAAAGCCCAGCGCGACGTTGTGTAGCGCGGCGAAACTGCGGATGAGCAGCCCTGCGCCCGCCAGCAGCACCACGGAAAGCGCCACCTCCACCACCACCAGCGCCGCGCGCGTCCGGCCCGCCTTGCCGCCGGCCATGGAGCGGCCGGCGCCCTGTTTCAGCGCTTCATTCAAATCGACGCGCGAAACCTGCAGCGCGGGCGCCAGGCCAAACAGCAGGCTGGCCGCCACCGAGATTCCCAGCGTGAAAGCCAGCACCCATCCGTCGATGCCGCTTTCCGCCAGGCGCGGCACGTTGCCGGGCGCCAGCGCGACCAACGCATCCGAGCCCCACTTGGCCAAAAGCAATCCCGCGGCGCCAGCCATCAGCGCCAGCACCATGCTCTCCACGATCAACTGCCGCACGATGCGACCGCGGCTGGCGCCCACCGCGGCGCGAATGGCGATTTCGCGCGTGCGCGCCGTGGCCCTCGCCAGCAGCAGATTGGCCACGTTGGCGCAACCAATCAGCAGCACCAGCGCGACCGCGCCCAGCAACAGGTAAAGCGTCAGTTCGACGTTGCGGACCATCTCGTCGCGCATGTGCGTCACCGCCACCGACTTGCCCGCGTTGCTGTCTTTGTATTGCTGCTCCAGGCGCGCGCCGATGGCGGTCATCTGCGCCTGCGCCTGCTCCAGGCTGACGCCCGGCTTCAGCCGCCCAGCCACACGGTAATTGTGAGCGGAGCGCGAAGGCGTCTCGGAAAACACCACATTCGCCGGCAGCCAGATATCGGTCCCGTTTGGGAAGTGGAACTGCTGCGGCAACACTCCGGCAATGCTGAAACTCTTGCCCAGCATCCGCACCGCTTGCCCGAGCGCGTTGGCATTCGCCCCGAAGTGACTCTGCCAGTATGAATAGCTGATGACCACCGCTCCGGCGCCGCCCGGCTTCAGCTCTTCGGCCGAGAACAGCCGGCCCGCCACCGGGTCCACCGCGAAGACCTGGAAGAACTCCGGCGTGACCGCGGCCGCGTGTGCGTACTCGGCCGATGCGCCGGACATCACGGCGGTGGAATCGTCCTGATAGTAGGCCATGGCGGCGAATGCCGTGCTTTGATCGTGCCAGTCGTGGAAATCCGGCGCGGAAACCAGGCCGTGGCCGCCGCTCTTCCGCCATAGGGACGAAAGTGTGACGATGCGGTCGGGATCGCGATACGCCAGCGGCTTGAGCAGCACCGCGTTGACTACGCTGAATACGGCAGTATTGGCGCCGATCCCCAGAGCCATCACCACCACGGCGAGCAGGGTGAATCCCGGGTTCTTGCGCAGAGATCGTAGGGCGAATTTGAGGTCCATGAGTTAAGCAGTTGCATTGCCAATGGCAATACGCGCGTTTACAGTGGCAAAGGCGATGCGCAGTGTTCGCTTGTGGGACGCGAGTGACTCAATTTGCAATGGCATTGGTAGTCTAGTTGCGGGGGGGGTAGAAATGGTACTTTTGTACCCGAAGAGGAGAGGATGCATGAAACACCTGAATCAGTTGATTCTAGCCGCTGCGTTGATGACGCAGGCTGGCGTGTTGGCGGCGCAAACGGTGAACTGGGTCGAATTGGGATCTCCATCCGCCCGGTGCTGTATGAGCTTGGCGTATGATGGGGCGACCCACTCAGTAGTGCTCTTTGGCGGGGCCATCCCAAGCCAGTTATACGGCGACACTTGGATCTGGCGAGGCGGTTGGTTGCGGCTATCCCCCGCTACTTCGCCACCAGCCCGTATCGGCGCTGCAATAGCCTATGACGCAGCGGCGGGAAACGTTGTGCTTTTTGGAGGGACCACCTCCAATGTACCTCCCGGGTCCACAGGAACTACTTTTAACGACACCTGGACCTGGGATGGAACTACATGGACCCAGCAATTTCCGCCCGTATCCCCATCCGCGCGGACTACAACGACGGTCATGACATATGACCCAGTGACCCAAACGGTCCTGCTCTTTGGCGGCGCGAACAGCGCCGGCGCGCTCGGGGACACGTGGACGTGGAACGGAATAACCAAGACTTGGACCGAGCAAAATCCCGCCGCCAGTCCCTCCGCACGGTCGGCTCCGATGGCTTACGACGCGGCGCTCCAGCGCGTCGTCCTATTTGGCGGCAGCGGCAACGGCACCGCTTTGTTCACCGACACTTGGGTTTGGAATGGAACCACCTGGACCCAACAGTCCCCGGCGTCTGCGCCGTCCGCTCGATCCGGGGCCTCCATGGCGTATGACGCCGGTCTCGGCGCCGTCGTGCTGTTCGGCGGAGCCGGCAACGGGATGTGGCAGGATTCCCTGAACGATACTTGGGTCTGGAACGGGACAACCTGGACGGAGATCCAACCGGTCACCGTACCTCCTAACCGGTACTCTTTCGGAATGGACTACGATCCCGTCAACAAGGCCGTGCTCATGTTCGGCGGGTACAGTTCCGGCCCCGCGCGTGGCGACACGTGGCTCCTGGCTTTGGCTCCGTGATGGTATCGTCGTATCGTGCCCAGCAAGCCTACAAGTTTGGTTGTTCCCGATGACATCCTCACGCCCGGCGAGAGCGCTCTCGTGAAGAAGGCCGAACGAGAGATGCGCCAGGGAAAGTTCGTCACGCTCGCCCAACTCCGGCATGACCTGGATCGTTCACCCTCGCGACGGCGTGGTAAAACAGCTTCTTGATCTCGCGGGGCGGATGGCAAAAGAAGGCGTCATTCACCAGGCAGCCGGCGGGCGCGCTTCCTGGCGCGCGCCGCACGCTCTGCGAAGAACTCCCCAATGGGCCGGGTCTTGCCCGCGAGAAACTCCGCATGGCCCCTACGAATCGCTGCGCGGATTTTCGGGTCGCGTCTCTCGCGTTCGTCCTGCAGTTCGTCGGGCGTGAGCTTCAGCATGATCGTAACAAATTACTCGAAAACGGGCGCGAGCCTCGCCAGGATCTCGTCCATGATCGCCTCAGGGACGGTTTCCAGCTTTCTGCCGTTGCGCGCACCGAGCGCACGCGGCTGGTCGCACCGGACAACGCCCGTCGTTTTGGTTCCCGCGCCCGTTAGGGGCACGGCAAACCCGGCCATCCGCGCGAACTCTCCGCCGCTCGTAATCGGGAGAACGATAGGCACTTTGGTTGCCCGGTTGAAAGCCTCCAGTGACACGATCAGGACCGGGGGGGCGCCCTTTCTGCTCGTGTCCTTCCGTGGGTCCAGGCCCAGCCAGATTTCGCCCCGCCTCATCAGAGCAACTCGCCGCCTACCGGCGTGTCATCGAGCCATTCACGCTCTTCCTTGCCGCGGGCAGCCTTGGGATCGCATTGCGCGAGAAGTTGGTCCATTGTGCAGCGCGGCCGCTTCTGTGGCGCCACCACCAACCGCCCATTCTCGGCCGCAATGCCGACCCTGGCTCCAGGCCGCAGGTGCAGGATGTCGAGTAGCGCGGGCGGGACGGCCAGCATGACCGAGCCGCCTACCTTCCTCAAATTGGTGGTGTGCACTTCACTGCGCCTTCTCGCCCTCGTGGTGATCCAGAAAATCCTGGTCGATGGCCTTGCGCCCGGCAAACCCCTCATGCGTGCCGTGCCAAAACTGGATGGACGCTTCGTCCACCTTCCAGCATAGGTAGACCTCCTCGCCGCGGAACAGAGTTGGGAAGTCCACCAGCCCTTTATCGAGATCTTTGACCAGCACTCCGCTCTGCTCAAAGTTCTCCAGGACGGCCCGCAGCCGCTGCCCGGCGGTGTCGCGGCGGGCGATGTCTTCCGCGGCCTGCTCGCGGTTCACCACGATGCCGCCCATCATGGTAATGCGCATGGACAGCGACTGCACCGCGCGTTCCGCCTCGTCGTATTGCGACTTCATGGCCACCGCCTCACGCATCCAATCGCGGACCTGCGGGAGCATGCGTTCGGCCTCCCACAGCGTGAAGCGTTTGGACATATCAGGCGACCGGTTCCGCGTAGTGCGTGGCCACGTACTCGTCCAGCATCCCGATGAACTCGGCCACAATGTGGTCGCCCTTGAGCGTGGTCACCAGGCGTCCGTCGACGAACACCGGCGCCTTGGGTTCCTCGAAAGTGCCCGGCAGCGAGATGCCCAGATTGGCGTGCTTGGATTCGCCCGGCCCGTTCACTACGCAACCCATCACCGCCACCTTCATGCTCTCCACGCCCGCATGCTTCGCCTTCCACACCGGCATCTGCTCGCGCAGGTAGGTTTGAATCTGATCGGCCATCTCCTGGAAGAAGGTGCTGGTGGTGCGGCCGCATCCGGGACATGCGGTCACCTGCGGCGTGAAACTGCGAATGCCCAGCGACTGCAGGATCTGCTGCGAAACGATGACTTCCTCGGTACGGTCGCCATTGGGCAGCGGCGTCAGAGACGAGCGAATGGTGTCGCCGATGCCTTCCTGCAACAGAATCGCCAGTCCCGCCGTGGTGGCCACGATGCCCTTCGCTCCCATACCGGCCTCGGTCAGCCCCAGGTGCAGCGCGTAGTCGCAACGTGCGGCCAGCGCTCGGTAGACATCCACCAGGTCCTGCACGCCGCTGACCTTGGCGCTGAGGATGATGCGGTCGTGCGCCAGGCCGTACTGCTCGGCGGCGGCGGCCGATTCGACGGCGCTCACCACGATGGCCTCGAGCGTGACTTCGCGAGCGTCCTTGGGCTCCGCCAGGCGCGAGTTCTCATCCATCATGCGCGTGAGCAAGGCCTGGTCGAGCGATCCCCAGTTCACGCCGATGCGCACCGGGCGGCTGTATTCCACGGCCGCCTCGATCATGGTGCGGAAATTGTCGTCGTGCTTCTTGCCGATGTTGACGTTGCCCGGATTGATGCGGTACTTGGAAAGCGCCCGCGCGCACTCCGGATACTTGCGCAGCAGGATGTGGCCGTTGTAATGAAAATCGCCGATAATCGGCACGCGCACGCCGAACTTGTCGAGGCAGTCCACAATCCTCGGGACGGCCGCGGCCGCCTGTTCGGTGTTCACCGTGACGCGCACCAGTTCGGAGCCGGCCCGCGCCAGCGCCATCACTTGATTGACCGTGCCGGTTACATCCGCCGTGTCGGTGTTGGTCATGGACTGCACCACAATCGGATGATTGCCACCCACTTTGACACCTGCCACGTCTACCACTGCCGCCGCGCGGCGGGGCTTTACTGCCATCGAACCTCCTGGGGAACCTTAATTTTAGCATTCCGGCCCTGGCGGCCACCGCGCCGGGTCGCATATAGTGAAGTTGTGACCGCCGTGGAGGCCTACGAATTGACTACCGAGGGTGGCGCAACCGATTTCGCGCGGCTGATCGCGGCGTGCGAGGCGTTCGGGCCGTATTGTCTCATCGGCGGGTTGGCGGTGAACTGCTTCGTGGAGCCGGTCTATACGCTGGACGCGGATATCGTGATTTCTCACACGCTCAACGCCACGACGCCGGTGAGTCAACTCCGCATCCAGTTCACGACCGACGCTAGATACCAGGCATTCCTGGCCCGGTCGGTCGCCGCTGAAGTTCTGGGCGTGCGCGTGAAGATCGCCTGTCTGGAAGACATTACACAGGGAAAGCTGTGGGCCTGCGGCGATCCGCGGCGACGTCTCAGCAAGCGCAAAAAGGACGAATTGGACTTGATCCGTCTAGCGGAGGCGTATCCCAAATTGAAGTCGCTCTATCCCGCGGAGCTGCGGGAACAGATAGACCGGGGATGATACGTGCACTGTCGTGGAGGAACCGCTCCCTTACGGTCACTGTAATCGGAATCCCCAAACGGCTAAGCGCCTCGCTCAGGTGTAGACTTGAGAGAAGACCGCTATGGCTCAGAGCGCTGCAGTCGCCTGGGGGGAACAAGCCGCCGCACGCACGGCCTCCGTCCCCTGGTACATCTGGACGTGCATGATCGCCATCACCTCCGCCTCCATCGGAGGCATCTGGGACATCTCCTGGCACAAGAGCATCGGCCGCGATACCTTCTGGACTGCGCCCCACATGTTGATCTACCTGTGCGGCATCCTGGCCGGGATTTCGTGCGGCTACCTGATCCTGTCCAGTTCGTTCAGCCACTCGGGCGAAGCGCGGGCAGCCTCGGTGCGCATGTGGGGTTTCCGCGGACCGTTCGGCGCTTTCGTCTGCGCCTGGGGCGGCGCAGCCATGATCGCGTCGGCGCCATTCGATAATTGGTGGCACGACGCTTACGGCCTGGACGTGAAGGTCCTCAGCCCGCCGCACGTGCTGCTGATCTTCGGCATGCTGGTCATCCGCATCGGGACCCTGCTGCTCATCATGGGCCATCTCAGCCACGCGCAAGGCGCCCTGCGCACCAAGCTGCACGCGCTCATGCTCTACACCTACACCTTCCTGACGGTCACGTCATTCGGCATCTTTCAGGAATACCTGCTGCGCAATTACATGCACAGCGCGCTGTTCTATCTGCTGATGACGCTGGGATCCTGCTTCTTCCTGGCGGCGCTTTACCGCATGACCGATTTCCGCTGGGCCGGGACGGTTGTAGCAGGCATATACACGTCGCTGAACCTGCTCTACGTGTGGATTCTGCCGCTGTTCCCCGCCGAGCCCAAACTGGGTCCCGTCTACCAGCACATGACGCATTTCGTGCCGCCCGATTTTCCGATCTTGTTCATCGTGCCCGCGTTCCTCCTGGACCTGACGCGCCCCTACTGGCAGCGTTGGAGCTATTGGGCGCGAGCCGCGGCCATCGCCCCGATTTTCGTAATTGCGCTGGCCGCCGTCCAGTGGCCGTTTGCCGATTTTCTGATGTCGCCGGCAGCGCGCAACTGGGTCTTCGGATCGGGATACTTTCCCTTCTTCGTTTCCAGCGATACGGACTGGGTACGCAACGTCTTCACCCAGGTGGAGCCCGCCGCCCGCCAGTTTTGGACCCGCATGGCCATGGCAGTCGTGCTCGGCGCATTGATGGCCCGCGCCGGTCTTGCCTGGGGCGGCTGGATGCGCAAAGTGCGGCGCTAGCAGATTAGCTGTGGGGCAGGCCATCGTTTTTCGTGGCCTGTCGAGTTCGAGCACGGTGCACAGACGACAAACAACGATCGTCTGCGCCACGCCACTACACTAGCGGGCAGCCGCGCCGCTTTATAATAAGAGTATTGAGAGTCCTCCTCCTCGCAGCCCTTTCGCTCGCCACGCGTCTCTATGCCGGAAACAGCCTGGTAGACGAAGGCTACGACCACTTCTACAACCTGGAATTCGATCAGGCGCTGGCCGATTTCGACCAGGCCATCGCCAAGGACCCCAGCAATCCCGACCTGCACAACCACGCCGCCGAGACGGTCGTCTTCAGCGAGATGTATCGCGATGGCGCGCTCGAAAGCGAACTCGTAACGGGCAACAACTCCCTGCTGCGCCGCGCCAAGCTGAATCCATCGCGCGAGACCCAGCGGCGGTTTCTCGGCGAAATCCAAAAGGCGCTGGACCTGGAACAGGCCCGCCTGCGCCGCAATCCCAACGACGCCGGCGCGCTCTATGCCATGGGCATCACCTATGGCCTGCGGGCCAACTATTTCTTCCTGGTCCAGAAGGCCTGGGTGGACGCGCTGCACGACTCCACCACCGCGCGCAAGCTGCACAACCGCGTGAGCGAGCTGGATCCGTCGAACGTGGATGCGTGCCTCGTACAGGGCCTGCACGACTATGTGATCGGGAGCCTGCCGCCTTTGTACAAAATGTTCGGGTTCCTGATCGGCTTCCGTGGCGACAAGGAGCACGGCGTCCGTACTGTGGAGCAGGTGGCGGCGCGCGGTTCGCTGAATCGCGTCGAAGCGCAGATCTTCCTGGCCGCCATCTACCGCCGCGAACGCCAGCCGGCCAAGGCTCTGCCGTTGGTGGAGAGTCTGATCGCCCGCTTTCCGCGCAACTACCTGCTGCGTTTCGAGCAGGCGGGAATGTACGCGGCGCTGGGCGATGGCCGCAAAGCGCTGAGTTACGTCCAGCAAGTCGCGCAGTTGAAGACCGAGGGCGCGCCCGGCTACGCACGCGTACCGTGGGAGTCGGTTTACTACCACTTGGGGACCATTCAGTTCTGGTACGGCGACCTGGACGCGGCGCTGGCCAATATGAAGAAGGTAACCGCGCATGCCGACGAGGTGGATTTGAACACCGGGGTGCTGGCCTGGATGCGCGTGGGCCAGATTTACGATCTCACCCAACGCCACGGCCTGGCGGTCGAGGCATACAAAAAGGCTATGGCGTACGCGCCCGACGCCGAGGCTGCTAGGGAATCGCGCCGCTACATCTCCTCTCCGTACCACCGGGAGAAAAGCTAGTGGGACAGGCCTCCTGGCCTGTCCTCCCGCGCTACTGCTCGACGGTCAGCTTGACGGGCTGCTCGATAAGCTTGGGCTCCTTGCCCGTGGTCAGCAGCATCAGGGCAAATCGGCCGGCGGGGGCCTTGGCGGGGATTTTAAACGTGATGCTGGTGGCGGTTTGCGCGGTCACATCCACTAGATAATCGTTCTTCTGGTCCGTCAAGTACACCTTGGCCACCTGCGCCTTTTCCAGGTTCTCTCCAGCCACCGCGATCTCATCGCCGGCCCTCCCCGTGCCCGGATCGACACTGTTCATCCGTGGCGCCGGTTGCTGCGCGAACGCCGCCAGGCCGGCAGCCAGAAAAAGTGGCAGTGCAAAAGACAGTCTCATCTGAAATCTCCGCCTCCAGTCTCAATGTATGCCCATTACATTCGGAATTCAAGGGCCTTGGTGGGACAGGCTTTAGCCTGTCGCGGGGCGTTAGCCCCGCTAAGCCCCGCCCCCCCTTAAATCATCTCGTTGAGCAACTCCGGCCGCGGCCGCGGAATCACCACCTTATTTACCAGCAGCCCCTTCCGCCCTATAACCTCGGCGCCCGCGGCCACCGCGCTCTCCACCGCCGCCACATCGCCCGTCAGGGTGACGAACGCCTTGCCGCCCAGGGCCATGGCCAGCCGCACTTCGATCAACTGCACGTCGGCCGCCTTTGCCGCCGCGTCGGCGCCCTCGATCAGCGAGGCCACCGAAAATGATTCCAATATCCCCAGCGCGTCCAGACGCTCAATCTTCACCGTGCCGCCGATGGCCGGGAAGATGGACTCGTCGAGATTGGCGATGGTGAAGCAGTCGATCACCGAAAAGCTGCCCGCCGTGTTGCCGGAGGCCACCGCCGCCTGCACCGCGCCCACCTCGCCGCGTACCATCACCATGTACTTGCCGGAGCAGATGGAGCGGGCCAGCACCAGTTCCACCTCCGCCGCCTTGAGCATGGCGTCGCACACCTGATAGCCCGCCGCGATGCTGCCCAGTTCGACCATCCCTATGGAATTCTTTGCCATAATCCTATGCCACGACTTCAATAAACTCGCCAGTGATACGGCGCGCCACGCCGTCTATGCTGGAGTGGGTCGCGGCCCCCAGTTCGTTGGCTTCTACTCGCCCGATCGTCTGGCCTTTGCTTACCCTGGCGCCCTCCGCGACCACCGGCCTGGCCGCCGCCCCCGCATGCTGCCGCAGCTTGATGCGCACCGCGGCCGGGCGGTAGTCGCGCTGTTCAAAAGGCGTCTCCGCTTCATACTCTTCCACCTTCAGGCGCTTCCGCAACATGCTGAGCGGCACCCGCCGGTATTCCTTCATGGGGTGTACCTGAACGGGTTTCTGCTGCACGAACTTCAGCCCCGCCGCGCGGCGGTCGTGCTTGCCCTGGTCGCAGGCTTCCTTGGGGTAAAGATCCTCGGGACAAGCGTACAACGTGCACAGCCCGCAGGCGCAGCAAAGCTCCGCCCACTGGTTCCAGTTTTCCGAGCCCGTCAGCGTGAAACCCAGACTGCGCATGACCTTGTGCGGCATCACTTCGTATCCCAGCAGGTAGCGCGGGCAGAATTCCGTGCAGTAGCTGCACTGGTCGCAGGCGGACTTGCCGATGTGGTTCATCTGCGCCTGGGAGCGGTCGCGGCGCGAGATCAGGTAGTGGTCGCGCGGCAGCACAATCAGGCCGCCAGTGGTCTTGGTGACCACGTCGTCCAGATCGAAGGTCAGGGATCCCATCATCAGGCCGCTGACGAATACGCCGAAATCCGCGACTTTGGCGCCGCCCGCCAGAGCCAGCAACTCCCGGAAAGGAGTCCCGACAGGCGCCCAGAAAGACTTGGGCTGGTTCACCGCGCCGGCGATGGAAACGAATTTGTCGGTGACCGGAATGCCGCGCGCAGCCTGGTGGACGTTATACAGCGTTTCCACGTTGTTGACCACGCAGCCCACATGGAGCGGCAGACCCGCGGGCGGAATGAGGCGGCCCGTAGCGGAGTAGACCAGTTCGAATTCATCGCCGGAAGGATAAAAGTCGCCGAGCATAACGAACTCAATCTTCTCCGCCCGCGCCTCTGCTTCGAGGGCAGCGAGCGCCTCCGCGTTCTTAGACTTAATCCCAAACTTACCCGAAGCCGCGCCGGTGGCCTCCATCATAGCCGCCATGCCGGACAGGATCTCAGCCGGGAAGTGCTTCATCAACTCCGCGTCCTTGTGGATCAAAGGCTCGCACTCGGCGCCGTTGGCGATCACAAATTCGACACTCGACGCCGCTTTGACGTAAGTAGGAAACCCAGCCCCCCCCGCCCCAACCACGCCACACTCTCGCAACGTATCGCTAAGCATTCTGCCTTCTGTCTTCTGTCTTCTGCCTTCTGTCTTCTGCCTTCTGTCTTCTGTCTTCTGTCTTCTGTCTTCTGCCTTCTGTCTTCTGTCTTCTGTCTTCTTCTTCCTTACCTGAATCTCACCTTCACATCCGGCTTATTCTCCAAATGCACGGTATCGATGAAGCGTACCCTCGCCGGCGTGTGGGTCATCACGATGGATTGCGTGCGCGTCCCGTCGCCGAAGAACCGCACGCCCTTCAGCAGGTTGCCGTCGGTCACGCCGCTGGCGGCAAAGACGATGCTGCGTCCGGGGGCCAGTTCGCCCGTGGTGTAGATCTTGGCGGTGTCGCGGATGCCCATGGCCTGCATGCGCTCCTTCTGGGCGTCGTCCTTCACCACCAGGCGGCCTTGAATCTCGCCGTTCAGGCAGCGCAGCGCCGCGGCGGTCAGCACCCCTTCGGGCGCGCCGCCGGACCCCATCACGGCATGTACTCCGGTACCGGAGACCGCGGCGGCGATGCCGGCGGAAAGGTCGCCATCGCCAATCAGCCGGATGCGCGCGCCAGCTTCGCGGATATCGGCCATCAGTTGCTCGTGGCGGGGACGGTCGAGCACCACCACCACCAAATCGTCCACACCGCGCTGCAGGCGCCGGGCGATGGCTTTCAGATTCTGCTTCACGGGAGCGTCCAGATCCACCGCGCCCTTGGCCGCCGGACCCACCACGATCTTCTCCATGTAACAATCCGGCGCGTGCAGCAGTCCGCCGCGTTCCGAAGCGGCCAGCACCGTGATGGCGCCGCCCGCGCCCGTCGCGCAGAGGTTGGTGCCCTCCAACGGATCGACCGCGATATCCACGGAGAGCGCACCCGCTTGGTCCTTGCTTGCCCCGACCTTCTCGCCGATGAACAGCATAGGCGCTGCATCGCGCTCGCCCTCGCCAATCACGATGGTGCCGTCGATGGCGATGGTGTCCAGGCATTGGCGCATGGACTCCACCGCGGCGTGGTCGGCAGTCTTGGCATCTCCCATGCCCATGGTGCGGGCCGAAGCGATGGCGGCGTCTTCCACCACCCGCAGCACTTCCAGAGAGAGGTCGAACATGGTAGCTTCTCCTCATGGACGATAGCACAGTTCTGGTGTTGACAGATCCCACCGACCCGCTGCTGGCGATGCTGGAGGCGCTGCCGGACGGTGTCCGCATCGCGGCGGGAAACCGCGTGGAGGCATTCGCCGGTGCCGCGCCGGAAGCGGACGTGATCCTGAATTGGACGGGCAGTCGGGAACTGCTGCGGCAGGTGTGGGGCATGGCGCCGCGGGTGCGCTGGATACACTCGCGCTCGGCGGGCCTTGACGAGCTTCTGTTTCCGGAACTGGCCGAGAGCGCGGTTCCGCTAACCAATGCGCGCGGGGTCTTCAGCGAGATTCTGGGCGAGTTCGCGATTGCGGCGGTGCTGTTTTTCGCCAAGGGATTGCGCCGCATGGTTCGCAGCCAGGAGGCCGGCGTCTGGGACCAGTTCGACACCGTCGAAGTGGCCGGCCAGACCATGGGTGTGATCGGGATGGGCGACATCGGGAAGGCGGTGGCGCGGCGGGCCGAGGCGATGGGAATGCGCGTGATGGGCTTGGGCCGGGCAGACGGACCGCAGCGCAAGCGCGACCTGCTGGCGCAGTCGGATTACGTGGTGCTCTCGGCGCCGCTGACGCCGGAGACGCGCGGGATCGTCGGCGAGGCCGAACTGCGCACGATGAAGCCGGAAGCGGTGCTGATCAACGTGGGCCGCGGACCGCTGGTGGATGAGGCGGCCTTGATCGCGGCGCTGCGCGAGAGGCGCATCGGCGGCGCGGCGCTGGATGTCTTCAACCAGGAGCCGCTGCCGGCGGGCCATCCATACTTTGCGCTCGATAACCTGCTGCTCTCGGCGCACTCGGCCGATCACACGCCGGACTGGCAGCAGCGCGCCATGCAATTGTTCCTGGACAATTTCGAGCGCTACCGCAAGGGCGAGCCGCTGCGCAACATAGTGGATAAGCGGCGAGGGTATTAGTCATCCTTGTAAGGCAGGCCCGTGGCCTGGATAGCGTCGGTATAAACCGGCGTGAAGTAGTGAATGCAAGAGTCATACAGGAAAGGTGCTGCTGATTCAGTAGGACGGGGGACGTCACTCAGAGCTGCGGGTGAGTAAGCGCGGCACGCGGCAACATGGACAGTCCACGGAGGCGGATGCGATCGAGGTGATTCGGCAGATGTGCGGCAGATTCGGAGACGGAGAGATTGCCGCCACGCAGAATCGGCTCAGCCTCCGCACCGCTGCCGGTAAGAGTTGGAATGCGCAACGCGTCTACGGTTTGCGTCGCCGGCATGAGTTGCCAAACGTTGCCGACCAGGCGAACAATCGGATGACGTTGCAGCAGCCGCACATCGATTGGGCGTCGGCGAGTGGAACGTCAAGCGGATGATCGACCGGAAAGTGCTTCCGGCCACGCAGGCCGTGCCCTGCGCACCTTGGGAAATATCGCTGGACGCCTTAAACCCCCCGGCGGTTCAACAGATGATCGACAGCACTCGCAAACTGCAAGCGCCCGCCAAAGGGTCAGGGCGAAAGGAGCGACCGCCTGTTTTCAGAGAGTTGATGAGGTAACTTACTATGTCACCGGACCCTGCGGCGGCCTCTCAGGCCGCCTCCTTTCGCTTGATGCCCGCTGGCCGTGTCGGGTCGTCACTCCGGATACGGCTCACCCGCATGCACCACCCGTATCTTATGATCCGTAAATACTGCTGGAGTTCCCGGCAAATGCACCTTCGGCATGTGGCAACGGGCGCAGTCCTTATCCGCCACCGGACAAGTCTTCCGCGTCACGCTATGACACGACAAACAAGCCCGGTCGTAACTAGCGTCGTCGCGAACCAAATCCACGTGCGGATCGTGGCAAGCCGTGCAGCGTATCCGCTTGTCTTCTCCCAGGAAGCACTGGCTGTTGGCCAGACGGTACGGCTGAAACCGGACATTCTTCTCGCCAAACACACGCAACCCGACCACGGATTCCCACGTGCGATGACACTCGCCGCAAAAGATTGACATTTCTTCGGCCGCCATCTCTCCCAGTTTCCGGGGGACTGGCGCCGTCTTACCCGCGGCCATCGCTTGCATGTGCGCATCGGCGCCTCGGTGACAATGCTCGCAATTCACGCCCGGCTTCAGCGATCCCAGCGCCAACTTGCCCTGACTCACGCCATCCGAGCCGTGACAGGTGAAACACGCGCCGATTTCCTGGTCCGACAAAAGCCGCCCCATGGCTTCCGTCAGGTTGTGGGGCCGAACCCCCTCGTCTCCCATGGTGATCCCGAGCCCCTCGATCCTCTGGTAGTAGCTCACCAGGCTCTCGTAGAAGCGGCCCTGGTGTTCCAACACGAATGTCAGGTTGTAGACTCCGAAGGCATACCGTACCGGCAGAGTTAGGGCGACGGAGCCGTCACTGACCGTATAGGCGCTTATGCCGTTCTTGCGCTGGATGTCGTAACGGTATCCGTTGGCTTCCAGCGTCAGCTTGGGGTGCGCCTGCAGCGGTTCCTGGTGGGGGGGCAGTTCGATGCCGATCCCCATGGCTGTTTTCGGCTGCGATTGCGCCTCCCCGCGGTGGCAGGTCGCGCACGTCACTTGCGCGGGGCGCGGAGGCGCGCCTTCGATGGCGCCTGCCAGCGCTACACACATCGCCGCGGCAAACCATCGTGGCGCCGCTCCTCGATGTCCATCCGCCATCAGTTTTCCGGAGGGCGGGCATCGCTGGCCTTAGCCCGCGCGCGGACTTCGACTCCGCCATCGGCACTCTGTCCCGTTATTCCGCGGCTTTGGACTCCCTGTGCCATATCTATGGACACCTGCCGCTCCCGGCGCGCATCTTCCGTGCGGCCCGCCCAGGAATACGCGCTCGCCAGGGCCATGTGGTGTTCGATCGCCACCGGGTCCAAGCGTTCCGCGGCCTCCAGCCTCGCGATAGCCGGCCGCAGATCTCCCGTGCGCAACAGCACCTCGCCATACGCATACTCCGCCAGCGCATCCGAAGGCCGCTCCGCAGCCGCCTTCTTGGCGTATGGCAGTGCGCCCGGCAGGTCGTTGGCATACACCAGCAGCACCGCTAACATGGCGGCAGCATCCGCGTCGGCCGGGTTCAACTCCAACTCGCGCCGGAATTCCGCCATCGCCCGATCCGGAAGCGTGTAACTCAAGTAAGTGCCATTTAAGTAGTGAACACCGGCTAGAGTTGGGTACTCCTCGACTAACTCCTCGAAGCCGGCCTGTGCCTTATCGGTTTCCCCGAGAATCCAGAAGCGGGCCGCTGTGCCCGCCTTTACCACCGCATCCAGCCGCTCCGCAGGCACTTCCTTGGGCAGCGACGTCTGGTGGAGAGCGTTCAATCCAAGGCCCGC
The DNA here is from genome assembly GCA_049520215.1 of Bryobacteraceae bacterium. Lineage (GTDB taxonomy): Bacteria > Acidobacteriota > Terriglobia > Bryobacterales > Bryobacteraceae > Bog-159. The sequence goes on from JBEKPZ010000056.1 coordinate 27,842, forward strand.
GATCAGCATCGGTTCGTGCGCGCCTCCCCGTGCATACCGCTCCAGTTCCCGCTTCCCCTGAGCGAAGAACCCCTCTCGCGATAACAGCAGCCCATAGTGAAACCGGACCCCGGCCTCCACTTCCGGCGCTAGATCCTTGCCTGCCGACAGCCCTAGCCGAAGGTGGTCCAGTGCCTGATCGTACTTGCCGGTCTCGAACTCGCACAGACCCAACAACGACCACGCCAGCGCGCGTTTGTCGTCCAGTTTGACGAACTCATCGAGGGCGGCCTCGCAGCCGGCGTACTGGTAGGTTGCATAGGAAAGCGTTCCGAGAAACCACCAGCCCTCCACCCACGAGGCACGCAGTTCGACCGCTTGCCGGTAGAGTTCGATGGCTTCCGGGATGCGATTCGCCCGGCGCGCCGCCGCCGCTTGCGCCGCCAGTTCGTCGAAAGTGGCGGCCTTCCCGCCCACTGCCACGATCGCAAATAACACCGCGGTTCGGGCGATGGCGATTATCGCTCGTTGCAGGAACCCCTCCAATACAACATCTCCGCTCTTGGTAATATCTTACCTGTTTTTTCCGTTCGGCAAAACGGGTTAGTGGGGCGGACCTCCAGGTCTGCGCGGGTCCTCCAGGACCCGCTGTTCGCGCAACGGAATCGGCCCTATTCCGAAACGAACAGGCCGACGTGGACGTCGGCCGCGGGACTGGAGTCCTGCCCCACGGAGCACGCTAGTGGGCGCCCTGCGCCAACTTTTCGTAGTGATCGAGGTCGGCCTTCAGGGCGGCTTCCAGTTCCTGGTTTCGCTGCCCGGCGACCAGCGCGAGTGCATTCCGCGCGGTAGCCACCGCTTCGGGATACTGTCCGATCTCGGAATACATCGCGGCCAACATCTGAAGGATTACCGGCTCTCTCATCTGGGAGAGCTTGGCCGCCTCCTCGAGTTGATTCGCGGCATCTCCGAATCTGCCTTTAGCCGCCAGGACCCGCCCGAAATTATAACGATACTCGACGTTTTGGGGCGCCAGGGCCACCGCCTTCTCCAGATGCAGCGCGGCCTCATCCAGAGCTCCGGACCTGGCCAGGGCCGCCCCCAGGTTGTTGTGCCCGTCCGCAAAATCGGGCTCGATCTCGATTACTTTCCGCAAATGCTCAATGGCTTCCGCCAGCCGCCCGCTTTCCGCCAGCGCGCCTCCCAAGTTGTTGTGCGCCCTGGGATTCTCCGGGTCCAGTTCCAGCGCCCGCTCAAAACAAGTTGTCGCTTCGCTCATTCTGCCCGCTTCCGCCAGGGCACT
>JBEKPZ010000057.1:0-42469 GCA_049520215.1 Bryobacteraceae bacterium
GTGCAGGCGGTGATCATAGCGCGATTCCTCGGATCGACGGATCTCGTCCTGCAGCCCCAAAGCCATTGAGGCCGCATCGGTGATGGTGAGCCGCTTCACTACTCCATCAAAACACAACTCACTATCATGCGCAATTACTTATGACGCTGTGTTTAGCTAGGTTTCTAGCAGCGCCAATTCTGAGAATTCATCTCTCAGATTTTCAGGCGGCGAGCAGATCGAGCACCTGTTGAATGGCGTGATCGGCGTTGTAGTAGGCGGCTTCGATCTTGGTGCTGGGCTTGAGGCTTTCGTCTGGCCGGTGATGGAACAGCGAGTTCGCCAGCGGTCCACAGACGCGCTTGTGGAAGAGGACGAAGATGAGCGCGGTCTTGGTTCCCTGTCGGTGAGGCGGTAGCGGCAGCCGCGTCCGATGCGCTCCAGCAGTGCGTGAGCTTTCATCTTGCGCATGTCGTAGCGCAGTTGGGTGATGGTGTACGAGGTGGCGGAGAGGCCGAAGGGGGCCAGGATAGCTTGATGGATGTCGGCGGTGCGCCACCCGTTCAGTTGCGTGCCGCCATGCAGCAGCACTTCCATCAGCCGCATCATGCGTGTGTCGTGAATCTTAATGCCGGCGACTTTGGTTTTGCCGGCCATGACTGGCAGAGCCTTGCGTTGAAACAGCGGGAAGTCGACGTGCACGTTGAGGGATTGCGCTTCGAAGCCGGCGAAACGATCCGTAATGGCGACGAGTTTCCGGCGCAAACATTCCAGGTTCTCCAGCCCCTTGTTGAGGCCCAGATCTTTCATCCGGTTGACGCATACTTCCACCCGCAGGAAGGTGCTGAACTTTTCGTACATGCGGCCCACCAGGTTCTTGCAGTAGATGCGCATGACCTGGTGGCCGTGTCGAGTTTTTCCAGCACGCTATGCAGCTTGCCACCGAGCCGTTTGATGACACGCACCCCGAAGATGTGGGCCACCTTATCGGCGTGCCGCAGCGCAAGAAACTGTCCACTACAATCGGCGCGAACAGTTATGCTTACGTCCACAATATGGTCAAGGCGGGCAAGGCTGAAACCGTCGGAGAGGCAGTAGACAAAGCGGTGGAAATGGCCCGCAGGCTGCACGGCCGCGGCACGCTGGAGCGTCAGACCGCCGCTTACTTCAAAGGCCTGACCGCCAAAGCCGCCGCAGAAGGGGGCGACCTCGAAGACGTCTTGAGCGCCGCGTCTCAAGAGATGGACTTTGACCAGCTATAGCGCTTCTCCCCCGGGCGCCGCGAGATCTGGACCGCGATGCTGGTAACCCGCCAGTGCGTCATTGGGTCTTGATCGTGTCGCTCGACTCCCGTAATCTGAGCGAGCGAATCGAATCCGTTCTGATCGTTCCGTTCGGCAGCCAAGGTGCAGACGGTCCAACGACCGTGCGATTCGAACCAGGCGAGACGGGACTGCTGGGCCATCCTGGATAAAGGGTCATTTCATTACGACCCTCAAGAAATCGCTCCTCGGAGAATGCTTGCCGCGCCCGCTCTTCGCGTTGCGAATGCGGCAGGTCAGCATGGCCATTCAGTGCGCGTGCGACAGCAAACACGTCGTGGATCTCGACCTGCAATTCCTCAAGACGCCGAAATACACCGCTGCCCGTAAGCTTGCCCTTGTTCGTGAGGTTCGCATGCGCCTGGCTTCCCTGCCGGGAGTAGCTGCCATCTCGAGCGCTCACCCGCCGGGCGATAACTTCTTTCGCACAGCCGCCGCCTCACTTGATCGGGAGAAATCCTCCGCGCAAGATTTGCAGTCGATCCACTACGCCTACGTTCAGGCAATTTACTTCCAGACCCTTGGCATTCCCCTGTTGCTGGGCCACAGCGTTCAACCGGGGGGAGGCCCACCTGCCCACTACGTCATTCTCAGCGAATCAGCAGCGAGGCAATTCTGGCCAGGCCAGAACCCCATCGGCCGCAGCCTCCGTTTGGGCGCCACCGACGAACGCTTCCACAATTGGAGCGAACTGTCTGCCGACGGGCCAGGCTGCCAGGTCGCCGGTATCGCCCGCGACACGCGTGGCGCCGATCTTAACGGCAGCGACTCCAGACAGATCTACCTGCAGTTGCCCGAAGACCGGCTTCAGGACTACCCCCTACTCATTCGGACCCAGTCCGACCCGGCGCAGGTCGTCCGAGCCATCGACCCGCTGATCTCGTCCATCGATCCCGACCTGGCGGCAACCTTTTCCACGCTCGACGATATGCTTCGCCAGTCGCCATCGTTCATCGCCTCCAGCCTTACCGCCGGTATTGCGTCTACTGTTGGCCTATTGGGGCTTCTGCTCGCCTCGATGGGCATCTACGGAACAGTCAGCTATATCGTCGTCCTCCGCACCCGCGAAGTCGGCATCCGCATGGCTGTCGGCGCCCAAAAACGCGACATCCTCGGACTCATCCTGCGCGAAAGCGCACGGCCCGTGCTGGCTGTATTGCTTGCCGGAATGTTTCTCGCTGTGGGAGCCTCTCGCCTGCTGCACGGTCTGCTCTTTGGACTCGACACCGTCGATGGCATCTCCTTCGCCGGAGTCTCCCTGTTTGTTTTTGGCCATCGCACTGCTTGCCGCTTACCCACCGTCGCGGCGAGCCATGCGCGTCGATCCCATGGTGGCGCTCCGATACGAGTAGGGAGCGGTTTCCCCAGAACGGCTAGGCATATGAATAGCCCTCTCCGGCGGCCGCCGCCCGCCTCTGTTAATATGACTAGAGTGCATCCGGAACCCACTGGCTTGCCAGGGACCTCTCAAATACCGGCATCCGACCAAGCCCGAGCGGACGCTTGGCGGCGCGTGCAACTGGCGCGGCATCCCAAGCGTCCCCACGCGCTCGACTACATTGAGCGCGTCTTCACGGATTTCCAGGAGATGCACGGCGACCGGCTGTTCGGAGACGACCCCGCCATCGTTTGCGGCGCGGCTTTCCTGGGCGGCCGCCCGGTGATGGTGGTGGGCGAACAGAAGGGCCGCGACACCAAGCAGAAGCTCTACCGCAATTTCGGAATGCCCAAGCCGGAAGGCTATCGCAAGGCATTGCGGGTCATGCAACTGGCTTCCAAGTTCGGCCGGCCCGTGATAACCCTGCTCGATACGCCCGGAGCGTATCCGGGCATCGATGCCGAGGAACGCGGCCAAGCCGAAGCCATCGCCCGCAATCTGCGGGAAATGTCGCGCCTGGCGGTACCCGTGATCGTAATTTGCATCGGCGAAGGGGGCAGCGGCGGCGCCCTGGCGCTGGGCGTCGGCAACCGGGTGCTCATGCTGGAAAACGCCATCTACAGCGTGATTTCGCCGGAGAGCTGCGCCGCGATCATCTGGCGCGATTCGACCAAGGCGGAACTGGCGGCGGCGGCCCTCAAGCTGACGGCCGAGGAACTGCTCAAACTGGGGCTGATCGACACCGTGGTGGGCGAGCCGGCCGGCGGCGCTCACGAAGATATGGACGCGGCGGCGCGTTTCCTGAGCGACAGCCTGCTCCAGGCGCTCGAAAGTCTCTCCGACCTGGGACCCGATCAACTCGTAGAGCAGCGGTACGTCAAGTTCCGCCACATGGGCAATTTCTTCGCGTGAAAAAGAGCGTCTGGCTGGGCATCCTGTTTGTGGCGCTGGTGGTCGGTTTCGTCGTTTATTCGACGGTGAACACCGGACGTAATCGTATCCGCTGCGAGGTCTGCATTACGTTCCGCGGAAACCAAGCCTGCCGGACGGCTTCGGCGAGCACCCGGGAACTGGCGCTACGGACGGCTACCGAGAACGCGTGCGCCCTGGTCTCCTCGGGCGTGACCGATTCCAACCAGTGCCACAACACGCCGCCCGACAGCGTCCGCTGGCCGTAACAGGTTCTCAATGGTGGCACAGGCTTCAGCCTGTGAGAGTTTTTTTCGTGTAGCCAATTCTTGAATCCCTCCACGCTCCTCGCCACTCCATTATTATGTTTGGGTGAGTTGCACGATGGCTCAAGAGGTGGATCAACCCTATCGACTGGCCTGTCTCGAACTGCACGGCGGGAATCAGGCAGGTACTTATTCCGCTGAGCTTTCAGGACTTGCGAGCTGGGTCTCGTGCCGTCCGCTAGGCACTGCCCGGCGCGGCGGCGATCTTTATTACCTTTCGGTTTGCAGCCAGGGAGTCATTGCCCGCGTGGCGCTCGCCGATGTAGCCGGGCACGGCGAGATCGTCAGTTCCGCCGCCGTCCGTCTGCGTGACGCGCTACGCGAGCATGTCGACCATTGGGACCAGTCCATGCTGATCCGCCGGCTTAACGAGAGTATCCTTAAAGGCGCCCCGCACTCCCGATTTGCCACGGCTTTTCTAGCCAGTTTCTACCGCGAGTCCGGGGAGTTGTTGTTCACCAACGCGGGCCACCCGCCTCCGCTGTGGTATCGCGCCGCCGCCAAAGAGTGGAGCTTCCTGCTCGATTCGACGCCTTACCGTAAAGAGATTGTGGACCTGCCGCTCGGCATGATCGCAGGCACCTCCTACAGCCAGACTGCCGTGCAATTGGAAGTGGGCGATCTGCTGCTCCTGTATACAGACGGTATCCACGAAGCAAACGATGAATCGGGCGAACAACTGGGGCTGGAGCGCCTTCTGTCGATCGCGCGCGATCTGCCGGTCGAATCCGCCGCGGCGGCCGGACGCGGCCTGGTATCGGCGATCGATCGGTTCCGCGGCCGGGAGCCGGCGTCCGACGATGAAACCGTGGTAGCGCTCGAGCGGTATGTGGGGGCCGCGTGAATCTGCAACTGAAGTTCGTCATGCCTAGCGACCCCCGGTACCTGCCCGTTGTGCGCGGCGCCATCGGCCCCCTGGCCGCGGCGATTGGCTGGGACGAATCCGACTGCCGGGCCATCACGCTGGCGCTCGATGAAGCACTTGCCAACATTATGCGGCACGCATACCATAATCGCTCCGATGGCATTATCGAACTGGAATGCCGCGAAAGCGCGGACGGGTTGGAAGTGACTCTGTTGGACCAGGGCGACGCTCCGGACAGGACCAAGATATGCGCGCGTGCAATTGCCTGCGATCAACCCGGCGGACTGGGAACACACATCATCAAGGATGTGATGGACACGGTCTCGTATCAGGCGACGCCTGTGGGAAACCGCTTCGTAGCCACCAAGCGGCTCAGGAAGGCGATATGAAAATCTCTATTCGCGAAGCCGGACAAACCAAGATCGTAGAAATCGAGGGCGATGTGGATCTGGGCACCTCCCCGGATCTCCGCCGCACCTTGTTCGAAACCCTGCTGCATGCGCCTAAGCTGGCCCTGAACCTGGCCGCCATCCGCTATATCGACAGCTCCGGCATCGCGACACTGCTTGAGGTACTCAAGGACTCCCAGCGCCGCAACAAGGAATTCGTGCTGTTCGGCCTGAGCCCGGCCGTGCAGCAGGTCTTCCACCTCACTCACGTCGTGCGCATCTTTCAAGTTTTCCAGACCGAGGAAGAGGCCCTGGGAAGCGCGTGATGCAATTCGTGACGGAGGTGGGCGCGGCAAGCGAGCGCAGCGTCGCCTACGTGGGCGGCCTGGCGCAACTCTTCGGCAGGTCGTTGCGCCTGCTGTTCTTCTCGCCGTTGAAGCGCACTCGCCTCCTGCAGCGCGCGGTGCACCAGGCCATGGCCGTCGGCGTCGGTGCCCTGCCCATCATGTCTCTGATCACCTTCTTCGTCGGCGTCATCATCGCATTGCAGGGCGCATACCAGTTGCAGCGCCTCGGAGCTATGCAGTTGGTCGCCAGCCTGGTATCTATCTCCATCACCCGCGAACTTGGACCGCTAATCACTGCCATCGTCGTCATCGGGAGATCCGGCTCGGCATTTGCAGCCGAAATCGGCACCATGCGAGTGACCGAAGAGCTGGATGCGCTTGAAACCATGGCCCTCGATCCCGTCGCGTTCCTGGTGGTGCCGAAGTTTCTGGCCATGGCAGTCATGATGCCCTGCCTTGCCGTCTGGTCCGACTTCATGGGCGTTCTGGGCGGCTGCCTGTTCGGAGTTGTCAGCGGCAACTTCACCTTCGGCAGTTACGTGATTGCCACGCGTGACGCGATGGTCCCGCACGACGTCGCCACAGGCATCGTCAAGGCCCTGGTTTTCGGGCTGGTGATCACGGCGGTCGGCTGCCAGGAAGGCTTCTCTACCGGCGCCGGCGCCGAAGACGTGGGACGATCCACGACATCGGCGGTGGTGGTCTCCATCCTCCTGGTAATCCTGATCGATCTCGTCTTCACCGTATTGTTCTATCTGGCGCGGGGGACCGCGTAGGATGGCCGCGCCCTCCACTCCCGCTCCCGTCGTCTCGGCGCGCGACCTGCGCGTGCAATACGGCGACCGTGAGGTTCTGCATGGCCTCAACTTCGAAATCGTTCACGGCGAGACTGTCGTGGTGCTCGGTGGCTCTGGTTCCGGCAAGAGCACTCTGCTCCGCACCCTGGTGGGCCTAGAGAAACCGTCCTCTGGCGCGGTGCATATCAAAGGCGTCGACATCACCAGGGCTTCGGCGCGCGAGATGGACGCCATCCGCAAGAAGATCGGCCTGGCCTTTCAGGGCGGGGCGCTGATCGGGTCGCTGCCGGTTGGCGAGAATATCGCCCTGCCCTTGCTCGAGCACACTACTTTGAAACCCACCACCATCGAGGTGATGGTGCGGATTAAGCTCGAACAGGTGGGCCTCAGCGGCTTCGAAAATTATAGCCCCGCGCAGCTCAGCGGAGGCATGCGGAAGCGCGCCGCGTTCGCCCGCGCCCTGGCCATGGACCCCGAAATTCTGTTTTTCGACGAACCCTCCGCCGGCCTCGATCCCATCACCGCGGCGGGCATCGACGATCTGATCCTGGACCTGAAAAAGGCCTACTCCATGACCATGGTGGTGGTGACTCACGAACTGGCCAGCGCCTTCCTGATCGCCGACCGCATCATTCTCCTCGACCGCGGCAGCATCGTGGCCATGGGGCCGGCCCAGGAAGTCCGGGATAGCCGGCATCCGCGCGTGCGCCAGTTTCTCGACCGTGTGGCGGATACTACCGAGGACGACGACGTGGACAACTTACGCCTGTTCACAGACGGGATAAGGTAAAAGGAGGGGGGGGCAAGCATGAACGCCATGCGCGAACGCACTCTAGTGGGACTGTTTGTTTTGATTGCGGGCGGCCTATTGGTCGGCACCATGCTGGCCATCTCCGGCGGCCTGGCCACTTCGACGGTCGCCCACCGCGCCTATTTCAAATTTGCGGGCGGCGTGCAAAACGGTGCTCCGGTTCGCTACGGCGGCCTCACCGTCGGCAAGGTGACCCGGGTGCGCGTAGATCCTGGCAACTCCACGCGCATCGAAATCGATGTCGCCGTGGATCGCGACGCGCCCTTGAAAACCGACAGCGTCGCCAAAATCTCCACCCTCGGCCCCTTGACCGACAACTACATCGAGATCGCCACCGGCACCGAGCACGCGCCGCTGGCGCCACCGGGTTCCACGCTGCCCTCCGCGGAGGCTTTCGGTTTGCCTCAGTTGGGCGACGCCGCGCAGGCCATGATGCCCGATATGCACAACGCCATACAGAAGTTAAACCAAAACCTCGACGGCCTGCAAATCACCATCGCGCGCGCCAACGATTTGCTCAACGACCGCAACCGCGCCAGCATCGGCAGTTCGTTGGACAACGTCAATCGCCTGGTCGCCGATGCGCGTCCCAAAGTGGCTGACTCGCTCAACAACCTGAACGGCCTGCTCACCGACGCCCGGCCCAAGGTAGCCGCCAGCCTGACCAATGTGCAGGACCTTAGCAAGCAGCTTAACGACAAGCTGGCGCCGCTTCTGGACGAGGTGAAAACCACCACCTCCCGCGCCAACGACACTCTGGCCCATGTGGACTCTACCCTGGTGGAGAACCGCCCGGACATCCGCGCGTCCGTGGTACGCTTGCGCGATACGCTGGCTCACTTGAATCAGACGCTGGACCAGAACTCCGCGAATATCGATGAGTTGCTGGATAACATCCGCATATCCACCGAGAATCTCAGGTCGCTCACCGAAACCTTGCAGCGCGCCCCCGCCAGCCTGATTCGCGGCATCGCGGTACCGGAGCGCAAACCGGGGGAAAGGTGGTAAGGCTAGCACTCATGTATCCCAAAGCCTCACTCTCCCTGATGGCGCTCGCCGCCCTCCTGACCGCCAACTGCGCCACCACGCGCCCAGTGCATTACTACACCTTGTCCCCCGCCTCCGCCCCAACAAAGCCCGCCAGGCCGGACGGCCCCACCCTCCTGGTCGGCATCATCGTAACCCCCGAATCCCTGCAAGATGCCCGCATCCGCTATCGCGCCGCCGCAAACTCCACCGGATCCTACGAGTACCATCGCTGGGCCGAACGTCCCGGCGTCATGGTCCGCGATTCGCTGGTGCGCGCGTTGCGCGCCTCGGGCCAGTACCAACGCGTGCTGGAATCCTCCAGTTCGGCCATCGGCGACCACCTGGTGCGCGGCAAGCTCTACGAATTCGCCGAAGTGGATGATCCGGCGATTAGGACACCGATTAGGACAAAGATATCCCTCCATCTTGAGCTAATCGACACCAAGACCAACCGCAGCGTTTGGGACCATCCCTTCGAGCGCGAAGAGCCAGCCAGCGGCAAGACCATCGAGGATGTGGTGCAGTCCATGGACCGCAACCTGCAACAAGTCGTGAACGCCGCAGCCGCGGAGATCGACCGGTTCCTGGCTGGCCGCTAACGGGGGGTGCTTAACGGGAGACGCGAGCCGCTGCCGGCCTACGGCCGGTGGACCGGCGAGGGCGCCGGTCCGCGGGCGGGGGCGCCCGCCCCACTACTCCGCGCGTCTTCTTTGCCTTTGGTGGCCCGCAGGGCCATGGGGCACTCCCTTACGGTCGCGGCTCGGCAACAGTAGCCTTGACTTCGCAGGGCCTACCGAGCCGCGACCGTCAGGGAGCGGTCTTTGTCAGTAAGGAATCCCCAAGCCGGTTAGCCACCCGCTGATGGGCGAAGGCAATCCCCATCGGGTGTTAATATATTTATTGAACTCTCCCGTTAAGAATAGCGTCTAATTATCGTCGGCAAATTAGGAGTCTGCATTCGTGAAGACCAAATGGAAAACCATCATCATCGTCTTGGTTGTGCTTGCCTTGGGCATCGGCGTCTACGCCAGTACGGTCCTCAGCAAGCGCGGCGTGGTGGCCGTCCAGACCGGAAAGGTGGTGCGCCAGGACCTGACTAGTCTGGTGACCGCCTCGGGCGAGATCAAGCCCAAGAACTATATCAACATTGGCGCCAATGCCATCGGCCTGCTCACCAAGATTCTGGTTAAGGAAGGCGACCGCGTCAGCAAGGGGCAACTGGTGGCGCGCGTGGAAAACATCCAGCCGGAGGCGCAGGTGGCCTCCCAAAAAGCCCAGGTGAGTTCGGCCGAGGCGGATTCCAATGCGGCCGAAGCCGCGCTTAAGGCAGCCGACGATAACCTGCACACCCAGCAGGCCGTCATCGACCATTCCCAGTCCGATCTGGACCACGCCAAGCTGGACTACGACCGCGCCCAGGAACTGTTCAAGGGCCAACTCCTGGCCAAGCAGGATTTCGACGCCAAGAAGGCGGCCTATGATGCAGCCGCTGCCTCCTTAAAAGCAGACCAGACGCGCTTGGTCCAAGCCCGCTCGCAGCGCGAGCAGACCGCGGCGCAACTGTCATCCTCCCAGCGCCACGTGGCCCAGGCCAATGCCGTCCTGGCGCAGTACACCGACATGCTCCACAAGTTCGATTCCTATGCGCCGCTGGATGGGGTCGTCACCAACCTGCCCGTGCGTGAGGGCGAGACCGTGGTACCCGGCCAGACAAATCTGGCGGGAAGCAACATCATGACCATCGCCGACATGTCCCTGATCACCGCCGAGGTGAAGGTGGACGAAACCGACATCGTCAGCGTGGCGCTGAATCAGAAGGCGGACATCACCATCGACGCCATCCCCAACAAGACCTTCAAGGGCCACGTGATCGAGATTGGCAACACGGCCATTCTGCGCTCGACCGGTCTGGCCGCTTCCCAAAGCGCCGTCTCCAGCCAGGAAGCCAAGGATTTCAAGGTTGTGGTAGCCATGGACGACCCGCCCGAAGAGATCCGTCCGGGCCTGTCCTGCACCGCCAAAATCACCACTGCCACGCGCCAGAAGGCGCTGACCATTCCGATTCAGGCGCTCACCATCCGGCAGAAGGGCGACCTGGAAGTGAAGCCCAAGACCGGCACCGGCACGATGGCCGCCACCAAGCCGACTCCGGCCGAGGAGAAGGCCCGCAAGGAAGAGGTCCAGGGCGTCTTCGTGATCGCCGGCGGCAAGGCTCAATTCCGCAAAGTCGAGACCGGCATCACCGGCTCCACCGACATAGAAGTCGTCACCGGCCTCAAAGAGGGCGACGAGATCGTGACCGGCAGCTACCAGATCATCCGCACGCTGCGCAACGAAGCCCAGGTGAAGGTGGACAACAAGTCGCCGATGCCGCAGAAAGCGTAACCCATGGCACAAGCACTCGCAGAGAGGGAACTGATCGAACGTGGCGAGCAACTGAAGCGCGACGGCATCGTCATCCGCACGTACGATCTGTGGAAGACGTACGTGATGGGCGACCAGGAAATCCACGCGGTTTCCGGCGTGGATATTACCATCAAGCGCGGCGAGTATGTCGCCATCATGGGCCCGTCCGGGTCCGGCAAGTCCACGCTGATGAATCTGATCGGCTGCCTGGACACCCCCACCAAGGGGCAGTATTACATCAACGGCCGGCTGGTCAGCGAGATGACCGACGACGAGCTGGCGCGCATCCGCAATAAAGAGATCGGCTTCGTTTTCCAGACGTTCAACCTGCTGCCGCGCGCCACCTCGCTGCACAACGTGGAGCTGCCGCTGATCTATAGCGGCACCCCCTCGGACCAGCGCACCGAGCGCGCCAAGGCCGCTTTGCGCAACGTGGACTTGGAATCCCGCATGATGCACAAGCCCAACGAGCTATCCGGCGGCCAGCGCCAGCGCGTCGCGGTCGCCCGCGCGCTGGTGAACAATCCTTCCATTCTGCTGGCCGACGAGCCTACCGGCAATCTGGACAGCGTCACCGGCAACGACATCATGGCTCTGTTCAGGCGCCTTTACGAGCAGGGCAACACCATTGTGCTGGTTACTCACGAGCACGACATCGCCGTGCACGCCAATCGCGTCATCTACATCCGCGACGGCAAGGTGGAGAAGGACGAGCAGGTCCGGTAGCGTTTCTGTCGCTGCTAAGAAGTTACGGCAGATGTGGGGCAGCCTCTCAGGCTGCGGACCCGCTCTCAGCGGGTCCAACTCCCGCGCTCCCGGCTGCGCATCGTCGCCCGACCAGATCTCCATCGGCGGCCCCGCTGGGTAGCCCTGCTTCACAACCGACTTCAGGAAAGACGCCCAACGCGGGTTGGAGGCCTGCGCTCCGGCGCCGTTCACCACGGCGCATGCAGTCAGCGCTCCTGGCAGCGACATGAGCTGAACGGCGCCTCGACGCGCGTTCCCGGCGGCACCGCATACCCGGCTTCCCACTGCTTCTCCGATTCGTAGGCGTCCAGCGCTGTAGCGCGCCCGCCAATGGCCGTAATACCCCGCCGGAGGCGTCAGGTCGAACTTCCGGGCGATCCACAGCCGCGCCCACATCCAGAAAGCGGTTGCACCTCGCCGCGCAACTGTGCATCGTCGGAACAGGCCTGCGCCAGGAATGCAGCGCGCTTCTCCGGCGCCAGTTCCAAGGCCGCCTGACAAAGATCCTCAATCTGCTTCCACCGCTCAGCCTGCATCTGTGCCCGTCCGAGAATTATAGCCCTTCCCCAGGGCGTGACAGCCGAATTCCGCGTTCCTTTACACTCTTATGAGCCGAAGGTTTGGGTCAAGCCGTTTCAGGTCGAGCGGATCGCTCGTGATAACCGCATAGCCTGCAGCCTGGGCGCAGACTACCACATGAGCATCGGTGATGTCCGACGTACCCGTTTGCGCCAGCAGCGCGCCAACGGCCTGCGCGTGAGTCGCGTCGAGCGGCACTACTTCGGTTTTGTCAAACTGGATCACCCGCCATAGGCGCACCTGCTTTGCCGGGTTCCTGATGACCTGCGCGAGAGCTGTAGCCGGGACGATGATCCGGTCCCCGTCCTCCAGAGCCGTATCGAGAATAGAGAAGACCCGGCGACCGTTTCGTTCCAGCGCGATCAGCCCGCCAGCGTCGAAAACGATTCCGTTCACGCGGCCTTCCGAGGCTTCCCTCCGCGCTTTCGCGGCGAGAGCATCCTTCTGGCCCACGCGCGTTCCGCCGGCTTCAGCGCCCCGCCAGTGGCCTGCAAAGCTTCGTCCACCATGGCGCGGAATGCGCCCGCATTCTCGAGAGATCTTTCGACCGCCTGCTGAATGAAACCGGAGACGCTGGGGGATTCCTGGTCCGCTACGCGCTTGCGGATCTCGCGGAGTTGATGGTCCGGCAGCGTGATCGTGATTTTGGTGGTGGCCATACAATTCACCATACCATGTTCACCTTGGTGGGGCAGACCATCGCCTTTCGTGGTCTGCCGCCTTCGGCGGCGTGGCAGACGACACAAACCGATCGTCTGCCCCACAGCGGATTGATCAGCCAGCGTCGGCGCCCATCGGGGTGAGTCCGCTTTTCAGCCACAGCTTAGCCATGCGCCAGTCGTTCTTCACGGTGGTGGGATGCACGCCCAGCGCCTCCGCCGTCTCCTCCACGCTCATCCCGCCGAAGTAACGGAGTTCCACCACCCGCGCCTTGCGGGGGTCTGGTCCCGCCAGTTCCGTGAGCGCGTCGTCCAGCGCCACCAGCGCCGTCGATTTCGCAGGTGAAAAGACCAGGCCCTCGTCCAGCGGAAGAACCTGCGCTCCGCCGCCGCGCTTGCCCCGGCACAGCCCGCGCGCATGGTCCACCAGGATGTGCCGCATGAGCTGTGCCGCCACGGCCAGGAACTGCGCCCGGTTCTGCCAGTTCACGTGCGCCTGGTCCACCAGCTTCAGGTAGGCTTCGTTGACCAGCGCGGTGGTCTGCAGGGTGTGGCCTTCCCGCTCCATCCGCATGTAGTGGCGGGCGATGCGGCGCAGTTCGCCTTCCACCTGCGGCAGCAGCCGGTTCAGGCACTCCTGGTCTCCCGCCCTCCAGCGCAGGAGGAATTCCGTTACTGGCTCGGATTCCGTCACCCGCAAATTCTTCCCCCGTGCCCTGTCCCTTTCCAGGAATTATATCGCCTCTGGAGGGTGCAACAGCGGGATTTGAGGAGGGGAAATGAAACGCAGCTTAGTGATCTCGTTACTGTTTTCCACCGCGGCGCTCGCCGGCGAACACATGACCGTGGCCGTCTGCAATGTGGACGAATTGCCGGCCCTGGTGATCGAGCACGCCGAGGCCGAAGCCGCTTACGTGTTCCAGTCCATGGGCGTGGAGATCCGCTGGACCGGCTGCGGCGCGGAAGTGGACGCGGCCGACACCGGGATGCGTCCCGATTTCATCGTGCGGGCGCGCGTCGGCGGCCATCTCCCAAAGGCTGGACCCACCTCCCTCGAGGCCATGGGCCGGGCGTTCATGAACCTCGACGGCACCGGCAACATGGCCGACGTCTACTTCGGCGCGATCCGCGAACTGACCATGCTGTATCCCGTCGCCCAAGCCGATCAGCTAATGGGCTACACCATGGCGCACGAACTGGGGCACCTGTTGATCGGCGCTGGTCACCGGCCCAACGGGCTGATGCGGGCAGCGCTGAGCAAGAAGGAGTTGGAGGCCCTCAGCCACCGCCACTTGAAGTTCAACGACGCGGAGCAGGCCGCCATCCTGCACAAGTTGCGGTCGCTCACTCCACGACGGTAACCTTCGCAAACCCCTCCGCCACATCCGGGGCCACCAGCTTCGCCGCCATGCGCGCCATGGCATCCTCCGGCACCACGCGGTCGCGCCGCAGATTCCGCGCGCAGCACACCTCCAGCGGTACGTCGAAGTACACCGCCTCGACGTCGCAGCCGTGCCATCGCCCGATTTGGATGTAAGGCCGCCGCTCTTCCGGCGTCAGGTGCGTCGCATCCACGTAAGACACCGGCCGCCCGATCGCCAGCCGGTGACGCAGCAAATACCGCATGGTCAGGAACACGCGTGGGTGGATCGTCTGATCGGTGGCATCGTCGGCGAGCACCTGGCGGATCCAGTCCGATGAGATCCCCACGATCCCCTGCCGCTCCAGCCACGTCGATTTGCCGGACCCCGGCAAGCCTACCAGCACCACGATGCGTTGTCGCGACTTGGCCAATCAGGACCAATATCGCATGAACCACTCTGAAATGCTGTTATCGTGGAGGTGGCACAGGCTTTAGCCTGTGAGTAAAATAATGATGCGCAAAGTCCGTTGGGGCGTGCTGGGCGCTGCCCATATCGCCGTAAAGAAAGTGATTCCCGCCATGCAGCGCGGCCAGTGGTCCGAGATCGCCGCCATCGCCTCGCGCGATTTGGCGAAGGCCCAGTTGGCCGCCAGCGACCTCGGCATCCCGAAAGCCTACGGTTCCTACGAGGAACTGCTGGCCGATCCCGAAATTGAAGTGGTCTACAACCCGCTGCCCAATCACCTCCACGTGCCCTGGTCGGTGCGCTGCGCGGAAGCCGGAAAGCACGTGCTGTGCGAGAAGCCGCTGGCTCTCGACGCCGCCGAAGCTCGCGAGTTGCTCGAGGCCCAATCCCGCACCGGCGTGAAGATCGGCGAGGCCTTCATGGTGCGCACGCATCCGCAATGGCAGCGCGCCCGCGAGTTGGTCGGCGGCGGCCGCATCGGCGAACTGCGCGCCATTATGGGCTTCTTCAGCTATTTCAATCGCGACCCCGCCAACATCCGCAATGTGCGCGCGTGGGGTGGCGGCGCGTTGTTCGATATCGGCTGCTATCCCATCAACACTTCCCGCTTCATCTTCGGCGAGGAACCGCGCCGCGTGATGGCCCTGCTGGAGCGCGACCCGGATATGCACACGGACCGCATGACTTCCGCCATGCTCGACTTCCCCTCCGGCCAGGCGGTCTTCACCTGCTCCACACAACTGGTCCCGTATCAGCGCATGCAGTTGTTCGGAACCGATGGCCGGATCGAGATCGAAATTCCGTTCAACGCGCCGCCCGACCAGCCTTGCCGCATCTTCCTGGACGACGGCTCCGACCTGTTTGGCGTCGGCATCCAGACCGAGACATTCCCGGTCTGCGACCAGTACACCATTCAGGGCGACCTGTTCTCGCAAGCCGTGCGTGGCGAGGGCGAAGTGCCGGTACCCCTCGAGGACGCCGTGCGCAACATGGCGGTCATCGATGCGCTGTTCCGTTCGGCCCAATCCGGACGCTGGGAGACGCCATAATGACCTCCATAGCTCCCATGCTCTCCGTTCGACGCGGGGCGAAGGCCATCGAATTTTATAAAGCGGCCTTTGGAGCCGGCGAGTTGTTCCGCATCGACAGCGACGATGGAGCGGTGGTCGCCCGACTGTCCGTGGGGACAGCCGAATTCTGGGTTGCCGACGAATCGGCCGAGCACTCCAACTTCAGCCCTGAGTCGCTCGGCGGCGGTACCGTGCGCATGGTCATGATCGTGGACGATCCGGACGCCGCTTTCGAACGGGCCGTCGCAGCGGGAGCCACCGTGGTTTGGCCCGTCGGCAACCAGTACGGTTGGCGCTTAGGAAGAATTGTCGATCCGTTCGGACACCATTGGGAAATAGGCAAACCCTTGCCGGAAGGTTCTTGAGGATCACATGAAACGAACATTGCAGATATTTCAAGCGATGGCCATTGTTTTGGTCTGCTCGGTTGCCGGCGGCATCGGGCGCGCGCAAGAGGCGCGGCCCCAAACCGCCCCGGCGCCTGCCCCGGCGCCGGGTATGCAGCAGGGCCCCCGGGTGGTTTCCCCCGAAGTCTCGCCGGACCGCCGGATCGTGTTCCGCATCTTGGCGCCGCAGGCCAAGACGGTCGGACTGCGCGCCAGCGACATCCAGGGTCTGCCGCGCGAAGGCCCGGCATTTTCGAAGGATGACGACGGCGTGTGGTCGGCGACGGTCGGGCCGGTCGAGCCCGGTGCCTACCGCTACACCTTCGCAGTGGATGGCGTTCCCACCATGGACCCGCGCAATCCGGCGGTGAGCGAGTCGAATACCAACGACTGGAGCCTGGTCTACGTGCCCGGCGCCGAATTCATGGACACGGCCAACGTCCCGCATGGCGCGGTGGCATCCGTGACTTACTACTCGACCGCGCTCGCGCGCTTCCGGCGCATGCACGTCTACACGCCGCCCGGATATGAACTAGGAAGCGGCAAGTATCCGATCTTCTATCTGCTGCACGGTTCCAGCGACTCCGACGATTCATGGACGTCGGAGGGCCGCGCGGGATTCATCCTGGATAATCTCATTGCGGCGCACAAGGCGCAGCCCATGATCGTGGTGATGCCGGCTGGGCATACCACGACCAATCCTCCAGCACCGGGCGCGGCACGCCCCACGCGCGATGAGTTCGCCGAGGACTTCGTGAACGACATCATGCCCTATGTCCAGCAGCACTACCGCACGCTGACCGACCGTACCCACATGGCCATCGCCGGCCTTTCCATGGGTGGTGGGCAAACGCTGAATATCTCCATGTCCCACCTGGACAGGTTCGCTTACGTCGGTGTCTTCAGCGCCGGTGTTTTCTCTTTCGGACGTGGGGGACCGCCGTCGCCTGCGCCTCCGCCCGAGTGGGAGGAGCAGCGGGCCGCCATGCTGGACGATGCCTCGCTGAAACCGGGCCTGAAGCTGCTGTGGTTCGGCACGGGTACTGAGGACCGCCTGATCGCCACCACCAGAGCGACCATGGAGATGCTGAAGAAGCACGGCTTCACGCCATTTTTCCGTGAGAGCCCCGGCGGGCATACCTGGATCAACTGGCGGAACTATCTGAATGAGTTCGTCCCGCAACTGTTTCAGTAAGTGGCCAGCCATTAGCGTCACGCTCTGGCTTGCCGGCTTGTGGCTGCTGGTGCCCGCCGCCGTGCTGGCAGCCACCAATCCCGCGGGAGTATGGGAGGGCACGCTGAAGGGGCCGGCTGGAGAACTGAGCATCGTCTTCAACTTGCATCGCGACGGTGGTAAATGGGCCGCGGAAATGGATTTTCCGGCGCAGGGAGTGTCCGGACTGCCTCTCGCCAACTTTAAAGTGGATGGCGCGGCGATTGGCGTTACGCTTCCCGGTCCCGGCAACCCGCACTACGCTGGCAAGCTCTCCGAGGATGGCAAAAGCATCTCCGGCACCTTCACCCAAGGCGGCATATCGCTCCCGCTGGACCTGAAATGGAAATCGGAGCCGAGGGCCGTGGAAACAGCGCCGCCAGCCCGAAACACCGGCGACGTACAAGTGCTGGAAGGCGTCTGGGAAGGCGTGCTGGCGGAAGGCGGCAACCAACTGCGCGCGCGGCTCACCTTCACCCGGAACGCCGGCGGAAGTATTACCGGCACGTTCGACAGCATGGATCAAGGGGCCAGCCAACTGCCCGTCACCAGCATTACCCGCACGGGAGACACCGTGACGGTGGCTTTGAAAGTGCTCGCCGCGTCCTACCAAGGCCATCTCAACAAAGACGCTTCCGCGATGACGGGGTCATGGAACCAGGGCGGCGTCAGCCAGCCCCTCAACCTGCAGCGCAGGCTCCCGAGCGCTCCTCCCCCCGCTCCCGCGCCGGGCGTGCGGCAGAGATCGAGCATAGTGTCCCCCGAAGTCTCTCCGGATCGCCGCATCATGTTCCGCATTCTGGCGCCCCAGGCGAAAACGGTTGGACTGCGCACCAGCGACATACCAGGCCTGCCGCGCGCCGGTCCGGCATTCGCCAAGGATGAAGGCGGTGTGTGGTCGGCGACCATCGGCCCGATCGATCCTGGCTCTTACCGCTACACGTTTATGGTGGACGGCGTCTCCACCCTGGACCCGCGAAATCCGGCGGCCGCCGAGTGCAACGCCTGGAGCCTGGTCTACTTACCCGGCGCCGAATTCATGGAAACCGCGAACGTCCCGCATGGCACGGTGGCATCGGTCACTTACTACTCGAGGGCGCTCGCGCACTTCCAGCGCATGCATGTCTACACGCCGCCCGGATATGAGATAGGAGGCGGCCAGTATCCGACTTTCTATCTGCTGCATGGCTCCGGCCACTGCGACGATTCGTGGACGTCCGTGGGCCGCGCGGGGCTTATCCTGGATAATCTCATCGCGGCGAAGAAGGCGCAGCCCATGATCGTGGTGATGCCCGCCAGTTATACGGATGCGTTCGCGGAGGATTTCGTAAACAGCATCATGCCCTATGTCGAAAAGAACTACCGCGCGCTGACCGATCGGGCGCATCGGGCCATCGCCGGCCTTTCCATGGGTGGTGGGCAAACGCTGGACATTTCGCTGTCCCACCTCGACAAGTTCGCTTACGTAGGCGTATTCAGCGCCGGTGTCTTCTCCTACGGACCGTGGCCCATGCCTTCGCCGGAGTGGATCGCGCAGCACGCGAACATGCTGGACGACGCCGCTCTGAAACCGGGCCTCAAGCTGCTGTGGTTCGGCACGGGCACTGACGACAGCACCATCCCAACCACCAAAGCGACCATCGAGATGCTGAAGAAGCACGGCTTCGCGCCGGTGTTCCGTGAGAGCCCCGGCGGCCATACCTGGATCAACTGGAGAAACTATTTGAACGAGTTCGCCCCCCAACTCTTCCAGTAAAGTGGGGCAGGCCCCCGGCCTGCTGCGGCCTCTCAGGCCGCATGCCGCGCTTGCAACGGCCCCCGATACGAGTTCAAATCGGCAAATAAGCTCCTGAGGTGAACCATGAAACGAAGAGCATTTCTGCAATCGACGCTAGCAGGGTCTGCAGCGGCCCTCGCCGCGCCCACGCAAGGCATTCCCAAGCGCACCTATAAGGGCGACGTGAAAGTGTCCATGATCGCCTTCGGCGGCATCGTCGTGGTCGGGCTGGAGCAAAAGGATGCCGGCCGCGCGGTGGCCGAGGCCTTCGACCGGGGCGTCAACTACTTCGACGTCGCGCCGAGCTACTTCAACGGCGAAGCGGAGATGAAACTCGGCCCGGCCCTGGCGCCCTACCGCGCGAAGTCTTTCCTGGCTTGCAAAACCACGGAACGAGGCGCGGCCGGCGCCCGCAAGGAGCTGGAACAAAGCCTCAGCCGGCTGAAGACCGATCACTTCGACCTGTATCAGTTCCATGCCGTCTCAAGCGTTGCCGATGTTGATCAGATCCTGGCTGCCGGCGGCGCTGCGGAGACATTTGTCAAAGCGCGCGAAGAGGGCAAGGTGCGTTTCCTGGGCGCTTCCGTGCATAACGCCGAGGCGGCCATCGCCCTGATGGACCGCTTCCCGCTGGATTCCGTGATGCTTCCCCTGAACTTCGTGCTGGTCCACGAAGGCAACTTCGGGCCGCAGATCCTGGCGAAGGCCAAGGAGAAGGGTGTGGCGCGAATCGCGCTGAAGTCGATGGCCCATACCACCTGGCCCAGCCGCGAGCACGACGTCTGGCGCAAGTGCTGGTACCAGCCCATCGACGATCCGGAACTGGCGGAGAAAGCTGTGCGCTTCACGCTGAGCGAAGACATCACCACAGCCATTCCGCCGGGCGAGATCGAACTCTTCCGCATGGCGCTGAACTTCGCCGGACGATTTCGTCCATTAGAGCCGAAGGAACGCGAGGAGTTGTTCGCGAAGGCGCGCGGCGTCCAGCCCCTGTTCCACGCGTGATGTGAAATGAAAAACAACCACATGAACCGCCGGACTTTTGTTTCTCTCGCTGGAAGCGCAGTGGCCGCCGCGTCCGCCGCCAAAGCCGCGACCAACGTCACAGCCACCGCCAAAACGACCTATGGACAAGTGCGCGGCGCTTCGACCGATGGCGTCATTTTGTTCAAGGGCATCCCCTACGCGGGCTCGCCCGAGGGAGAGAATCGCTTCAAGGCCCCGCCCAAGCTGAAGCCCTGGACTGGCGTGCGGGATGCGTTGGTCTACGGCGCCCAAGCCATCCAACAGCCCGACCCCGGCTGGCCTAAGGAATGGAAGCCCGCCCTGGCCAGCGAAGAGTGCCTGTTCCTGAACATCTGGACGCAGGGCGTCGCCGACGGCCGCAAGCGTCCCGTGATGTTTTACTCGCACGGGGGAGGCTTTGCCACCGGCAACGGAGGCGCGGAGGTCTGGCCGCAGTATCTCAATCACGACGGATCGGCTTTGGCCAAGAACTACGACGTCGTGGTAGTCACTCACAATCACCGGCTGGGGTTACTCGGCTACTTATACTTAGGCGACTTACTGGGAGAAGAGTACGCCGCATCCGGCGCGGCGGGGATGCTGGATATCGTAGCGGCGCTCGAATGGGTGCGCGACAACATCGCAGCCTTCGGCGGCGATCCGGATAACGTGATGATCTGGGGCGAATCCGGCGGCGGCGCCAAGACCGCTACTCTGACGGCGATGCCCCGCGCGCAAGGCATGTATCACAAGGCCAGCGTCGAGAGCGGGCCGACGCTGCGCCTCACCCCTCGCGACGCGGCCACCGAATCGACCAGGAAGGTTCTTTCCAAGCTCGGGCTGAGCGAGAAGCAAGCCAGAGAGCTGGTCAAGGTTCCCGAGGAACGCTTCCGCGCGCTGCAGGAACAGATGTCCGGCACGAACCCCATGCGATTTGGCCCGGTGGTGGACGGCCAGTACATTCCGAATCATCCCTACGACCCGGTAGCGCCGGCCATGTCGGCAAAAATTCCCATGATCATCGGCACCAATAAGGACGAGACCATTCTCTTCTTCCAGCGAGGCAGCCCGGAGGTTTTCTCGCTGGATGAAGCGGCCATGCGCAAGCGGCTGCACACGACTCTGGGAGATAAGACGGACCGGATTGTCGATGTATACCACCACTCGCGGCCCAATGCCTCGCCCGCGGACATCTACATCGCCATCACCACCGCCCAGTTCATGTGGAACAACGCGATTACCATGGCGGAACGGAAAGTAGCTCTCGACGCCGCGCCTGTCTACATGTACCTCTTCGCGTATGAGTCCGAAGTGCCGGTCAGCCCCACCGTGCCTTATCCCCAGAAGGCGGCGCACGCCATGGAGATGGCTTTCAAGTTCGATCACCCCGACAACAGTCCGGACGCGGGCAAGCGGCCCGAGCGGTACCAGGCGGCGAAGAACATGAGTGCGGCCTGGGCGGCGTTTGCCCGCTCCAGCAATCCGGGATGGCCCGCTTATACGCTGGCCGAGCGCGCCACCATGATCCTGGATGAGAAGTGCAAGGTGGTCAACGATCCGTGTCGCGAAGAGCGCCTGGTCTGGCGATCCTAGTGGGGCGGGCCTCCAGAACCCGCTCTTCTTCAATGCCAGTCCACCATCGTTCGCCAATCGATGTATCCGTAGTACCCGAACCACGTCTCGTCCGGGCGGAGCAGCCCCGGATTAGCATAGAGTGGTCCAGCTACCTGAAGCGGCCTGGAACTTTCAGCGTCCATCAGCCACAGCGTCTTGTTATTGTCGCGGTCGATTCTGCAAAACAGGATGTGTGTCCCATCGGCGGACCACATGGGCTCCTCATCCCGGTAGGCGACATCGTTGGTAAGCTGCCTCGACCGGTTAGTCCCCGATGCCTCACCGATCCAGATTCGGCGTTTCTCCAGGAGACGTCTGGCTTCGTCACCACCTCGGACGCTAGCGCCAGTACCAGGACCCGGAGCGGCTGAGAAGGCGATCCGGTCCCCTCGTGGACACCAGGACGGGCAGACTGCAGCCGTGTCGCCGTCCGTCAGATACGAGATCGCCGAGGTGTTCAGGCTGACGACCGCAATGCGCTTTTCTTCCCACTCGTTGCGTCCATCTCCGGCAGCGATGGCCAAGCGAGTCT
Organism: Bryobacteraceae bacterium; assembly: GCA_049520215.1. Lineage (GTDB taxonomy): Bacteria > Acidobacteriota > Terriglobia > Bryobacterales > Bryobacteraceae > Bog-159. The sequence continues at coordinate 21,970 of JBEKPZ010000057.1, forward strand.
GATCCGGCGATAGCGAGAGCATATCGTTGTGAACCAGGGTGGATACGCCCATGGAGCGCGGAGATCCCCCATCCGCCGAAATGCGAAACAGCTCCAGCCCGTCGGCAGCCACCGACGCGGAAAAATCCGGGTCCTCCCAATAAAGGATCTGTTCGCCGTTCCCAGTCCAGGCGCAGGGGACCTGCCCCGACGAATACTTGGATACGAGCACCTTCGGTTCGCTCTCCGGCTTGTCCAGGGGAAGACGGCACAGACGCCCGGTGCGCATCGGCTCTCCCGCTGGCCCACGGCCGCTATGGATATCGTCACTGTAGACGATGTCCGGGCCTTGCGGGCTGAACACGACCGGAAGGCTGGCATGCTGGATCTGCCGCGATGCCTTGCGCCAGCCGTCCGCCGGACTGAAGACTTCCAAGCCGGCCGCACGGCCCACCAGCAGTTCGTCACGGTTTGGCAGCCACTGGGCACCGCGTTCGACGGCCTTGCCTAGTTTAATGTTCTTCCCGCCGTCGCGCGAGACCACATAAAGAACGTCACTATGGAAATAGGCGATCCACTTGCCCGACGGAGAGAATCGCGGCGACTCCAACATTGCAGCGCTGACAAGTCTCTCGGGCTTACCATCTGGCAGGTTTCGAATCCACAAGCCATCGCGCCGTATAAACGCGATCGTCCCCAGAGTGTCATCCACACCCCATGCCCGCAGGGGCAGGGCCGCGATCAACAGGAACGACCTCCTACACATGCTTCCATTATGCGGCGCGGACCTGTCCACTGCCGGCTTGCAGGAGTATACTGGCCAAAGAGGCAGTGACCTGAGGGAGATCCAATGATCCAACTGACCATAAACGGCAAGGCGGCCCGCTTCGACGGCGATCCCGACATGCCGTTGCTCTGGTACCTGCGCGACGAACTCGCGCTAACCGGCACGAAATTCGGCTGCGGCATGGGCCTGTGCGGCGCATGCACAGTGCACGTGAACGGCGAGGCGGCGCGTAGTTGCCTGACTCCGATGCGCGAGGCAGCGGGCAAGCGCATCACCACCATCGAGGGGCTCAGCGACGCGGGCGACCACCCTCTGCAGAAAGCCTGGGAGGCCTGCAACGTGCCGCAATGCGGATACTGCCAGAGCGGCCAGATCATGCAGGCGGCCGCCATGTTGAAGAGCAAGCCGCATCCCACGGATCAGGACATCGACTCCAACATGGAGGGCAACATCTGCCGCTGCGGGACGTATCAGCGAATCCGCCAGGCGATCAAGTTGGCGGCGGGGGTGCAAGCATGACACCCACAATCGAAAACGTTTCGCGCCGCGGATTCCTGGGTCAGATCTTCTCTGCTGGAGCGCTGGTAATCGCTGTGCCCCTGGCGCCCAAGCTGAAGGCCGCCGGGACCTGGCAGCCCAGCGTGTATCTCGGCATCGAGCCGGATGGCACGGTGAAGATCGTCGCGCACCGCTCCGAAATGGGTACGGGTTGCCGTACCGGGCTGCCCATGATCGTAGCGGACGAACTGGAAGCAGACTGGGCGCGAGTCCAGGTGGTGCAGGCGTTGGGCGACGCCAAGTACGGTTCCCAAAATACCGATGGCTCGTGCTCCGTGCGCGATTTCTACGACGTTTTGCGGACAGCGGGAGCATCGGCGCGCACCATGCTCGAGAATGCCGCGGCGACCAAATGGGGAGTGCCCGCGGAAGAGTGTCACGGGCAGAACCACTTTGTCGTTCACGCTAAGACCAACCGCAAACTGGCGTACGGCGAACTTGTCGCGCTGGCCTCGGCGGCCGCGGCTGCCGAACAGGGATCCATCCGCTTAAAGACGCCCGATCAGTTCCGCTACATCGGCAAAGACATTCCGATCGTCGATCTGAAACCCATTGTGACCGGCAAAGCGATTTTCGGCATCGACGCGCGCATGCCGGGGATGGTTTACGCGGCCATCGAGCGTCCCCCGGTTATGGGCGCCACACTGAAAACCTGCGACGATGCGGCAGCCAAACAAGTGAAGGGCGTCGAGCGGGTCGTCATGCTGGATCTGGCCAAGCCGCCCCTCGGTTTCAAGCCGCTGGGCGGCGCCGCCGTGATTGCCAACAACAGTTGGACGGCGTTGCAGGGACGGAAGAAGCTAAAAGTCGAATGGGACCTGGGCGAGCACGCCGCTTACGATTCGGCTGCGTACAAGCAGGCCATGCTGGACACCGCGCGCAAACCCGGCCGGGTGGCCCGCGAACTGGGCGACGTGGACGCGGAATTCGCCAAAGGCGGCAACGGGGTCAAGATCGTGGAGGCGTCGTACTACACGCCCATGCTGGCACATGCCGCCATGGAGCCGTTGGCTGCTGTCGCCGAATTCAAAGATGGCAAGGTCGTCATCTGGACGTGCACGCAGAATCCGCAGGCCGTGCAGGAGACCGTGGCGCGCGCGGTGGGCATCCAGAAAGAAGACGTGGTGTGCCATGTGACGCTATTGGGCGGCGGATTCGGGCGCAAGTCCAAGCCGGACTACGTGGCGGAAGCCGCGCTGCTCTCCAAGCAGGTGGGCAAGCCGGTCAAGATCGTCTGGAGCCGCGAGGACGACGTTCACTTCGACTATTTCCATTCCCCGGCCGCGTTGTACATAAAGGCCGCGGTGGATGGCCAGGGCCATCCTACGGCCTGGCTGCAGCGCAGCGTGTTTCCGCCCATCGCCATGCAGGGGAATCCGAACGAGGAATACGGCGGCTTCCAACTCGGCATGGGATGGACGGATATCCCTTACCCGATCTCCAATCTGCGCGTGGAGAACGGCCCGGCCAAAGCACATGTGCGCATCGGCTGGCTGCGCTCGGTTTCGAACATTTATCATGCGTTCGGCGTGCAGTCCTTCACCGATGAACTGGCCGCGGCGGCCGGACGCGATCGCGTGGAATACCTGCTCGAAACGATCGGCCAGCCGCGTGTTATCGATTTCAGCAAGGAAGGCATGAAGCAGGGCGCCCCCAACAATCCGAAGTTTCCCTTCGATACGGCGCGGCTGCGGAATGTCATCGAAGTAGCCGCTCAAAAGTCCGGCTGGGCCAGCAAGAAGGCTGCGCCCGGACGCGCGCTGGGCATCGCCGCGCATCGCAGCTTCTTGACCTACGTGGCTGCAGTGGTCGAGGTGGAAGTGCACGGCAGCGAGATCCGGATTCCACGCGTGGATATCGCGGTGGATGCAGGGCGTATCATCAATCCCGACCGCGTCAAGTCTCAGTTCGAAGGCGCGGCCGTATTTGGCACAAGTGTCGCGCTGATGGGCGAGATCACCGCCGCGGGCGGCCGCATCCAACAATCGAACTTCGACCGGTATCCGGTGGCGCGCATGAATGAGGCGCCTCTTGAGACGCACGTCCACATTGTAACTAACGACGCCGCGCCCGCCGGCGTGGGTGAGCCGGGCGTGCCGCCCATGGCGCCGGCGATCTGCAATGCAATCTTTGCGGCTACCGGAAAGCGCATTCGCGAGTTGCCCGTCAAAGGGCAATTGAGTTGAGGGCCGCTCTCTTATCGATCGCGTTTGTTGCCCTTGCCCAGGCCCAGCCAAATCCTGCCGCGGCTGCAGCGCATCAATGGCGCGCGGCGCACGAGCAGGCCATCCTCGCCGAGTTCATGGAGCTGCTCGCCATCCCGAACCTGGCGAGCGACCAGCCCAACATTCGCCGCAATGCCGCGGCGGTGTCGGCGATTCTCGAAAAGCGCGGCCTGAAGACGCAACTGCTGGAAGTGCCGACCGCACCCCCGGTGGTGTACGGCGCAATCGAATCGCCGGGAGCCGCGCGCACGGTGATTTTCTACGCGCACTACGATGGCCAGCCGCTCGATCCGAAGGAATGGGCCACGCCTCCCTGGCATCCCGTCCTGCGCGATGGACGCATCTACGCGCGCTCCGCCTCCGATGACAAAGCGCCCATTATCGCCATCGCCACCGCCCTCGACGCTTTGGACGCCGCCGGCATTCCGCTGCGCTCCAATATCAAGTTCGTCTTCGAGGGCGAGGAAGAAGCCGGATCGCCGCACCTGGCGAGCATTCTCGCGAAATACAAAGACCTCCTGGCAAGCGATGTCTGGCTGATCTGCGATGGCCCTATGCACCAGAGCCGCCGCCAACAGATCGTCTTCGGCGCGCGCGGCATCACCCAACTCGATATTACCGTCTATGGGCCCAAGCGCGAGTTGCACAGCGGCCACTACGGCAACTGGGCGCCCAACCCCGCCATGATGCTGGCCCGGCTGCTGGCGTCGATGAAAGACGACAACGGCCGCGTCACCATCGGTCGTTTCTACGATGGCATTGAGCCGCTGAGCGAGACCGAACGCCGTGCCGTAGCCGACGCGCCGGACGTGGATCGCGATCTGATGCGCGAGCTATGGCTGGGCAGCACCGAAGGCGGCGGCAAGAAACTGGTGGAACTGTTGAACCTGCCATCGTTGAATATTCGCGGCATGAGCGCCGCGCGCACCGGCGCGCAGGCCAGCAACGTCATCCCGGCGAGCGCCACGGCGTCGCTCGACATCCGCCTGGTAAAAGGCATAGATCATGACGCCGCGGCCGCCCGCGTAATCGAACACATCCGCAAACAAGGCTACTACGTTGTCGACCGCGATCCCGACGCGGAAACGCGCACGACCCACGCCAAAGTCGCCAAGGTGGTCCTGGAGCCGGGAGGCTACAATGCCGCGCGCACGTCCATGGATCTGCCGATCTCGCAACTGGTGCTGCGCACGGCCGAATCCGCGCGCGGCCCGGTGGTCAAGCTGCCGACCATGGGCGGCAGTGTGCCGCTCTACATGATCGAAGAGACGCTGCACGCGCCCACCATCACCGTCCCCATCGCCAACCACGATAACAATCAGCACAGCTTCGACGAGAATATCCGGCTGGAGAACCTGTGGGACGGCATCGATCTGCTGGCCGCACTGCTGGCGATGTAGCGTGTCTGTGGTTCTACTGCGGCCCGAACGCGATTCCGTAGGACTGACTGCCGAGCGCAATCTTCTTCGTTACGGCGCCGCTTGCGATATCGATCACGGAGGCCCACGTTGCCTCGTAGTCGCCCGCCCAAAGCTCACTGCCGTCCGAAGTAACCGCCAGAATCCCCGGAACCGAACCCGCGGTTATGGTCAGGACCACCTTGTTCTGGGTAAGATCGACTTCGAATATCTTGTTATCCCCGCCATCGTCCGCGAATAACCGCGTGCCATCCGGCGTAACTGCGATGCCGCTGGTCGCAGGATCATTCGCGCCATTGTATTCCAGCAGCAGGGAATTCGTGATACTATTCGTGGCGGTCGAGATAGTGTAAAGGTACGCCGATCCGCCCACGACATATACCTTCGTGCCATCCGGCGACACCGCCACTGCCATCGGATAAGGCACTCGAATCGAGTTCACCACCGTGTTGGAACTGGTATCGATCACGAAGATATAGCAAGGGGCATTCCCGAAATCCGGGGGTACATTGTTGCCCGCAACGTATACGTGCGTACCATCCGGCGAGATGGCGATGGAGGAGGGATAGCTGGAGTGCGGCATCGGAATCTGTTTTGTGGTGAACGCCGCTGTTTCGATCACGGTCACTGAGTTGGAAAACGAGTTGGCCACGTACGCTTTGCTCCCGTCCGGCGAGACCGCCACTCCCACCGGAGAAGATCCCGTCGGAACGCTCGTCACCACCCGCTTTGACGCCGTATCGACCACGGATACATTGGACGAACTGTAATTGGTCACATAGGCGCGCGTGCCGTCGAGGCTGACCGCCGCGCCGCCGTACTCCTGGTAGAGTTGGTTGCCGGAATCCATCGCGCCTACGGGAATGTTCGCCAGTTCGCGCCCGCTGGACTGGGCGATCGCCTGCACATGCGAACTGCCGGAATTGGGAACCAGTAGAGTCGTTCCATCCGGACTGACGGCCAATCCGGCGACGCTGCCCAGCGTCTGAATCGCGGAGACCGCTTCCATCTTTGCGACGTTCACAACGTCTACGGTTGAGCCGTTGGCGGCCACGTAAGCGCGCGACCCATCCGGTGAAAACACCACCGCGCCCGGCGCCGCTTGCGCCAGCAGAGTGATGGACCCCACTATCTGGTTCGTACTGGTCTGAATCACAGTGATGACGGACGTAGCGGTGTTGTAAAGCGCGGATTCCCCAATCCACGCCATCGATCCGTCTGGCGAGATTTGAATCAACTCCGGGTTCAAATCCACGTTAAGCGTTATCGTCGCCACCACCGCATTCGACGAAGTGTCCACCACCGCCACGTTCGGGTTGTAGGGGTTACCCGCCCCGAAGTTCGGCACGTAAGCAAACTTGCCGTCCGGAGTTACCGCGACACTGACTGCCGTCGTGATTGGAACCGTCGTCTTCACCGTGAGGAAAGCGCTATCCAAGACCAGTAGGCCGGGTTGCGCCGAGAACAGCGAGGTCACGTAGAGTGTCTTCCCGTCCGGCGAGATCGCCATGGGACCGAGATATGCGGCGAAACCGACCTCTTGAGTCACCGCCAGCGTTACCGTGTCAATCATCACCAGGTGGCTCTCGTATGCGTAGTCGTAAGACTCCGCGATTAGTTTGCTGCCGTCTGGAGTGATTGCCATCCGGCTTATGCCGTAACCTATCGGGATCGTGGCCAGCGTAGCCCCAGTGCTAACTTTTACAACTGTGACCGATTCCGAAACCGAGTTCGAGATGTAGGCTATCGATCCGTTCGGAGAAAAGACTGCGTCTGCCGCGCCGTTTCCGACAGTCCACTGCGCCTTCTGACGCCCGCTGGCCGTTTGGAAAACGCCGACTGTCGATGGATTGTTGCAACAGTTTACGATGTAAGCGACGGAAGCCTGCGCCGGGGTTACGCACATCGCAAACAACGTAACTAAACTGTAAGAGAACGAAGAAGGACGGGGCCGCATTGAGAACCTCCTGCGGCTCTATCGTAGCACCGGGCGAGGCATGAGAGGCAGCTTGGTAAGCTGCGGCCGATTGTCAATCGGCCAACTGCCTCGCTCGCACAATAGCACTAGCTGTAACTATTTCCAATCCGCCGTGAAGATATTAAACTCATACTTCTCTTTAGCGTCACTCAGGGAACGAAGTGAAGCCGCCGAAATCGGTGACCTGCTCCAGGCCGCTGCCATCCAGGTTCATCATGTACAACTCAAACCGGCGCGTGTCGCAGGCGTGCTTGTTGGAGGCGAACAGGATCTTCTTGCCGTCCGGCGTGAAAGTAGGCGCGAAGCTGGCGCAGCCGAAATCGGTAATGGTGCGGGCATGGGTGCCGTCGGCGTCCGCCACCACGATCTCCATCTTCATAGGCGCGGTCGTGTTTGCGGCCAGCAGCGACTTGTACCGCGCCAGATCTTCCGGCGTCTTCGGATATCCCGCGCGCCATACTAACTTTCGGCCATCGCGCGAGAATACCGCGCCGCCATCGTAGCCTACTTTCTTGGTGATCTGCCGCTTGTGCGAGCCATCCGTTTTCATGGTCCACAGATCCAGGTCGCCGGAAGCCAGCGAGGTGTAAACCACTGTGCCGGTCTTCCAGTTAATGGTCGCCTCGGCATCGTATCCTGGCTCGTTCGTCAGTTGCTTCAGGATCTTTCCCGCATCGGTCGCGAGATAAATGTCGTAGCCCGCGAACACCCCCCACACATATCCGTGGCTGCGGTCGGGCGGCGTGGGACAAGCGTCCCCGGCGCCGTGCGTGGAAGCGTACACGATGTGTTTGTTGTCCTTCAGGAAGTAGCCGCAGGTGGTGCGCCCCTTGCCGGTCGAGACCATGTGCTGATCGGAGCCGTCGGCGTTCATGATGTACATCTGGTCGCACTCGTTGGGCGGGCGCGTGGATTGGAAGATCAGGCGCTTGCCATCGGGTGCCCAATACGCCTCGGCATTCTGCCCTCCGTGGGTTAACTGAAGATAATTGCCGAGATGCGCGTCGGCGGCGAAAGCGGTTATGGCTGAAAACGCCGCAAGGGCGCAAGAAAACCTGAACATCTGACCATTCTATCCTGCGCGCAGGCTATCAGAAATTACACAAGTATTACGATCCAACGGCCCGAACGGCGTTATCAATAAAGTGAAGGGGCACTTAATCTCCGAAATGCAAATTCATCCCAAAGGCGCCGAAGCCCGTATCTTGTTGTCCGCCGTTTTCGGCCCGTACGCACAAAACGACCGCTTCGGCAGCCGCGCCATGAACCCCATGGAGCTGTATCACAATCAGGTGACCCGCGAACAGGGTCCCTTCTCGCTGCGCATGTTCCATCGTTCCTGGGGCATCATGATGATCCAGGAAAATATCGAGGCGCCCTGCACGGTCCTCGACTTCCCCACGCGCCAGGCGTTTGAGCGTGAGCTAACCGAGAATGCCTACGACGTAGTGGGTATCTCGTCCATCATCGTGAACGTGGGCAAAGTCCGCGAAATGTGCCGCGTCGTACGGCGCCTGTCGCCCAATTCCACCATCGTGGTGGGCGGCCATGTGGCTGCCATTCCCGGACTCGACAAGATCATCGATGCCGATCACATCGTGCGCGGCGACGGCATCTCCTGGATGCGCCGCTACCTGGGCGCCGACGAGAACGCGCCCATCAAGCATCCGCATATCGTTTCCGGATACGGCCTCCGCACCATGGGCCTGCGCATCCCGGAGATGCCCGGACAAGCCGCGGCCACCATCATTCCTTCGGTGGGATGTCCCATGGGCTGCAACTTCTGTACCACTTCGGCCTTCTTCGGTGGCAAGGGCAAGTTCTTGAATTTCTACGAAACTGGCGAAGAGCTGTTTCAAACCATGTGCGAGATGGAATCCTCCATGAAAGTACACTCGTTCTTCATCATGGACGAGAACTTCCTGCTCTACAAGAAGCGCGCCATGGAACTGCTGGACCGCATGAAGGCTACGGGCAAGTCCTGGGCGCTGTATGTGTTTTCATCCGCCAACGCCATTCGCAAGTACACCATCAAGGAACTGGTGGAGTTGGGGATTTCGTGGATCTGGATGGGACTGGAGTCGCCGCAAGCGACCTACGCCAAGCTGGAGGATACCGACACGCTGGCGCTGACCAAGGAGTTGCGCGCCAACGGCATCAAGCTGCTCGGCTCGACCATCGTGGGGCTGGAGCATCACACGCCGGAGAACATCCGCGCCGAGATCGAGCGCGCCGTGGAGCATGAAACCGATTTCCATCAATTCATGCTGTACACGCCGGTGCCCGGCACCCCACTCTACCAGGAGATGCAGGAGCAGCACCGCATGCTGGGCGGGGTGGACCTGGCCGACATCCACGGGCAAGACAAATTCAATTTCCAGCACGCCGCCATTTCGCGGGACCAATCCAAGCAGTTTCTGGATTGGGCTTTCCGCCGCGATTTCGAGCGCAACGGGCCGAGTCTTTTTCGCGTGTGGCGCACCACGCTGGCAGGTTGGAAACGCTATAAGGACCATCCGGACGCGCGCGTGCGGCAGCGTTTCGAGTACGAGGTTCGCGCCCTGAAGAGCGCGGCGAGCGGCTTGTTGTGGGCCATGGAGCACCAGTTGCGCAAGACCAACGAGAGCGTCAGCACGCAGATCCGCGCGCTGCGCAAGGACTTGGGCCGCGAATTCGGGCCGTTCACACGGATGGCCTCGGCGCTCGGTCCCGCGATGCTGTGGGCCAGCCGCCGCGAACAGCGCCGCCAGGCTCGCGGGGTGACTTATGAGCCCGACACGGTGATCGAGCGGCGCAACTGGGTGTCGGCTTAGATAGCGTCGGGATAGGTGGTGGCAGCTTCACCGGCGGAGTCAAAGAACCCGCTGGACGTGGAAAGCCTCTTGGGAGAATCGCGCGCACCTGCTGCCGGAAGTCGAGACTCGGCATCCGTATCCTGACGTTCGCTTGCCCCACAAATTCCAAGTATTGGCCTCCAGGCCGCCTGCCCGTTTCCAGAGTTTGCGGTGGACGCAGATCAATGCCAAATTAGTATTTACATACCCTTTAATCTGGAATATAATCCAGGTAGACCCACTTGGAGGTGGGGCTAAGGTGAAACCGGCCGGCCAATTCCGCCAGAAGGTCGTCAGTGCTGAGCGCGCCGTCGAAGCCGTCCGGTCGGGCGACCGCATCTGGATACACGAAGGTAACGCCACTCCGGTACCCCTGATCGAGGCATTGCTGGGCCGCGCGCCGGAGTTGCTCGATGTCGAGATCGTGCACATGCTGACCCTGGGCAGTGCCGACTACACCCTGCCGGAGTACGAAGGGCACTTCCGCCACAACGGTCTTTTTCTGGGGCACAATGTGCGCGCGGCAGTGGCCGCCGGACGCGCCGATTACACGCCCATCTACCTCAGCGAAATCGAGAAGCTGTTCTGGTCCGGAGAAATGCCGCTGGACGTGGCTTTCATCCAAACCTCGCCGCCCGATGAGTATGGCTACCTCAGCCTGGGCACCAGCATCGACTGCACGCTGAGCGCGGCGCAGTGCGCCCGCTACGTCATCGCGGAAGTCAACGACCAGATGCCGCGCACGCTGGGCGATACCTTCCTGCACGTGAACAAAGTCTCCGCCATCGTGGAGACCTCGCGCCCGCTGCTGGAGCTGCCTCCCGTGCCATCGAGCGACGCGCAAAACCGTATCGCCCGGCACGTGGCCGCGCTGATCCCCGACGGGGCCACGCTGCAGCTCGGCATCGGCGGCCTTCCCAATGCCGTGCTGGAATCGCTCTACGACCACAAGGATCTGGGCATTCACAGCGAGATGTGCCCGGACGGCGTGGTGCCGTTGATCCAAGCCGGCGTCATCACCGGCGACCGCAAGACACTGCATCGGGGCAAAGTAGTTGCGGGCTTTGTGCTGGGAACGAAACGGATCTTCGACTTCATCCACAATAACCCGGTCTTCGATTTCCATCCCACGCAGTACACCAACGATCCGTACGTGATCGCGCAGAACGACCGGATGGTGGCCATCAACTCGGCGATTCAGGTGGATCTCACCGGCCAGGTCTGCGCCGATTCCATGGGGACGACGCCCTACAGCGGATTCGGCGGCCAACTGGATTTCGTGCGCGGTGCGGCGCGCTCCAAGGGCGGCAAGCCCATTATCGCGCTGCCCTCCACCGCCAGGAACGGGCAGGTGTCGCGCATCGTGCCGGTGCTCGATCCGGGCTCGGGCGTGGTCACGGGTCGCGGGGACGTGCACTATGTGGTTACCGAACACGGCGTCGCTTACCTGTGGGGCAAGAACTTGCGCCAGCGCGCCGAGGCGCTGATCGCGATCGCCGATCCCAAGTTTCGCGACGAGCTATACGATTACGCCGCGCGCGCACACTATGTGCAGGCGCGCCAAATTCCTACCGAGCCGCGCGTTACAACTGAGCCGCGACCGTTAGAGAGCGGTTCCCTCCTGGAGGTCGCATGACAAACACCGGCAAACCCGACCGCGGCATGGTCGAGCTGAATTCGGAAGAGTGCAAGGGCTGCGGGCTGTGCGTGGAGGCCTGCCCGCCCAAGGTCCTGCTGCTGGCGGACCAATTGAACCGCTACGGCTATCACCCGGCGAACTACGCGGGCGTGGGCTGCACCGGATGCGGCATCTGCTTCTTTGTGTGTCCGGAGCCGGGCGCCATCATGGTGCTGCGGTTGGCGGCATGAGGAGGACGGGGCGATGACGAAACAAATCACCAAAGGCAACGAAGCCATCGTAAAGGGCGCCATCCTGGCCGGTTGCCGCGCCTTTTATGGGTATCCGATTACACCGGCGAGCGAGATTGCGGAAGCCGCCGCGCTCTACATGCCACAAGCCGGCGGCGTGTTCCTGCAGGCCGAGAGCGAAGTAGCCGCCGTCAACATGCTGTACGGGGCCGCGGCGACGGGCGTGCGGGCCATGTCGGCATCCAGCGGGCCGGGCATCAGCCTCATGCAGGAAGGCATCAGCTACCTCGCCGGTTCCGAGCTGCCCTGCGTGATCGCGGACATCATGCGCGGCGGGCCGGGGTTGGGCAACATCGCGCCGGAGCAGGGCGATTACCACCAGGTGGTGAAGGGCGGCGGGCACGGCTGTTATCGCACGTTGGTGCTGGCGCCTAACTCCGCGCAGGAGATGGCGGACCTGACCATCGAGGCCTTCGACCTGGCCGATCGCTACCGCAATCCCGTGTTCGTGCTGGCGGATGGTTACATCGGGCAGATGATGGAACCGGTGGAGTTTCCAGAGGCGAAGGCGCCACCGCCGCGGCCGGATTGGGCTGTGTTCGGCACCGCGGAGAGCCGCCGCAACCTGATCAGCTCCATTTACCTGGAGCCGGACAAACTGGAAGCGCACATACGCAAGCTGGAAGCGAAATATAAGCGCGCCGAGCGGGAAGCCGTACAGTTCGAGGACTGGCGCACCGACGATGCGGAAATCGTGCTGGTGGGTTACGGGATTGTTTCGCGCGTGTTGAAACAGGTGGTGGAACAGGGCCGCGCGCGGGGTCTGGCGCTGGGACTGCTGCGGCCCATCTCGCTCTATCCGTTCCCCATCGAGCGTCTGCGCGAGTTGAGCCGCACGGCCCGCCGACTTCTGGTGGTGGAACTCAGCACCGGCCAATTGGTGGAGGACGTACGCCTGGCAGTCGAGGGCCGTTGTCCCGTCGAGTTTTATGGCCGGGTCGGTGGCAATGTGCCCAGCGCCGAAGAAGTGCTGGCGGAGCTTGGCTTGCCCACCAGCCACCAGCCACTAGTCACCAGCCACGGAACCGAGGAGGTTCAGGTCTATGCCTAGCTACGCGGTAACACACGAGAAGGCCAAATCGTTTTACCCAATCTACGAGCGCAAAGCGGAGCTGCAGCACCAGACCCACTATTGCCCCGGCTGCGGGCACGGCGTGGTACACAAGCTGATCGCGCGCGCCATCGACGAACTAGGCATACAGGACCGCACCATCCTGATCAGCCCGGTGGGCTGCTCGGTTTTCGCTTACTACTATTTCGATGTCGGCAACATTCAAGTGGCGCACGGGCGCGCGCCGGCGGTGGCTACGGCAGTCAAGCGCAGTTGTCCGGAAAGCATCGTGCTCGACTACCAGGGCGATGGCGACCTGGCCGCCATCGGCTGCGCGGAGATCGTGCATGCGGCCAATCGCGGCGAGCCCATCACGGTAATTTTCGTCAACAACGCAATCTATGGCATGACCGGCGGGCAGATGGCGCCCACCACGCCGTTGGGCGTAAAGAGCACCACATCGCCGTTCGGCCGCAACCAGTGGAACGAAGGCTTCCCGATGCATGTGAGCGAATTGCTGGCATCGCTGGAGGCGCCAGTCTACATCGAGCGCGTGGCGCTGGGCAATAACAAGCAGGTCATGAATGCGGGGCGCGCATTGCGCCGCGCTATCGAGAACCAGGTGCGGGGGATCGGCTTTTCGCTGGTCGAAGTGCTCTCGCCCTGCCCCACGATTTGGAAGCTGGACCCGCTCGATGCGCAACGCCGCGTGTTGGAAGAGATGCCCAAGACGTTCCCGCTGGGGGTGTTCCGGGACAGGACAAAAGACGCGCCAGTGCGCCCGGCTCCACCAGCTCCGCCGGCTTTGGAAGAGATCCCGACGATCCTAGGGTTAACCGAAATCGCGGACAAAACTCCAGCCCCCAGCCCCCAGCCCCTAGCCCCGGCGAGCAACGGTCGCGAAGCCACCGATGCTCGGCTTAAGATTGCCGGGTTTGGAGGACAGGGTGTTCTGCTGCTCGGCGAAGTGCTGGCCGAAGCTGGATTGACGGCCGGCCTGGAAGTCTCCTGGCTGCCGTCTTACGGGCCGGAGATGCGCTCGGGCACTTCCAACTGTCACGTGCGGCTTTCCACCAAGCCCATCGATTCGCCGCTGGTTTCGGTGCCCAATGTGCTGCTTGCGCTGAATGAGCCTTCGCTGCGCAAATTCATCGGCACGGTCCAGCCGGGCGGATGGGTGATCTATAACGGGACCGCGATGCCGGACGACTGCACGCGCGCCGACGTCCGCACCATCGCGCTGCCCTTCACGCGCCTGGGCGACGAATTGGGCGCGGCCAAAGCCGCCAACATCGTGATGCTGGGCGCGCTGCTGGAAGCCACCGGCATGCTCTCCGAAGAGCAGGTCACCACAGCGTTGCACAAACTGGTGAAAAGCCCGCGCTGGATCGAAATCGACCTGGCCGCCATGGCGCGCGGGCGCGAGGAAGCCAGGAAGGAAATCCACCATGAAAACTGAAGATCATTCCGACGTCATTGTCTACTTCGATAATCAATACGTGCCGCTGCGCGATGCGAAGGTCAGCATCCTGACGCACGCGCTGCACTACGGCACGGGCGTGTTCGACGGTATTCGCGGCTATTGGGACGAGCGCCAGGAGCAGCTTTTCCTTGTGCGTCCAATGGAGCACTTCCGCCGCTGGAAGGCGAACTCCGGCATCTTGCGCATCGGCATTGCGCCGGACGCCTCCGAGTTATGCGGCATCGCGGTGGAACTGATCCGCCGCAACCGCTTCCACTCGCATGTGTATGTGCGGCCGCTGGCCTATAAGTCCGCCGAGCGCATCGGCGTGAATCCCGACGACCGCGACGCTTTCTCCGTGATCGTGGTTCCGTTTGGCGATTACCTGGACAGCCGTCGCGGCCTGCACGCGGGGGTGGTCTCCTGGCGGCGCATCGAGGACAATGCCATTCCCGGCCGCGCCAAGATCTGCGGATCGTACGTGAATAGCGCGCTGGCAGGCGACGAAGCGCGGCGCAACGGCTTCGACGAAGCGATCTTTCTGACCGAAGCGGGGCACGTGGCCGAGGGCGCCACCTGCAACATCTTCCTGGTGCGCGGCGGCAAGCTGGTGACGCCTCCGGGGAGCGAGAACATCCTGGAAGGCATCACGCGGAATTGCGTGATGGAACTGGCCCACAACGAACTGCATATGGAAGTGGTGGAGCGCCCGGTGGACCGCAGCGAACTCTATCTGGCGGACGAGATCTTCTTCACCGGCACGGCCGTGGAGTTGGCGCCGGTCACGCAGGTGGACCATCGCGCGGTAGGCTCCGGCGCGATCGGTCCGGTGGCCGCCGAGCTTCGCTTCCTGTACCTGGAGGCCACCCGCGGACACCTGGCAAACTATCGCCACTGGCTACTGCCGGCCTACGATCTCGCGCCTGCGGAGGCGGCGGAACCGGAGCCGGTGATGGCAGGGGCGGGCGACGGCGATCTGTGGGGCGTGTAGGGCGGGAAACTGGTTTACAAGGGCAGGTAAGCCACCACGCCTGCCCAATCCTCGGCCTCGCTGCACTCGGCGATGAGAAGGAGTTCCTCGACCGCCTGGGAGACTCGTAGATTCCGGCCCAACACGATTACTCCCGCCATCGGCTTGCCGAGACGGACGAACTCCCAGGCGAAACCGACCAGTGTCTGGACGTCGTGGGTCAGGAGAACACGATCCTGCCGGGCGGCCCATTCCAGCAAAATCCGATCGTCGACTCCCGTCAATCCGGCATCCTGTGCGCGAACTACATCCACGGACGGGTTCCGGCGCAGCAAGCCGGTGACGATTTTACGCTTTAGATTTTCATCGGCCAGGAACGAAATCACACTGGCTGCGTCTTTCGCGCGAGAAGGCGGCGCCGGATTTCGGACAGCGGCGAACGAAGCCTGATCTCTTCAATAACGTGGACTTCGTGCCCGCGCACGGTATCGAGATAAGCATCGATCTCATCGCGGTGGCCGAGATAGAACGCGATCACGGCGTATACGTCTGCCAATCCTACGGATGGGTAATCCTGGTAGATCTCTTCCGGAGTCGCGCCCTCCAGGAAAGCCTCGATCAACGTAAGGAGTGTGACACGAGTATCGGCTACCCGGCAGACGCCCTGCGTATCAAAGCGAAGGGGCGGTGGAGTCGCTTTGATATCGATACTCGTCATCGCTCCGATTATACCAAGCGGGCGAGAGCGGTCCATAGGGGGCTTTGGAGACGCCGGCAGCTCGCCGGCCGTGATTACAAAACTAGTTATAATGGATCTGTGGCGGCCATCACACCAGACCAAGTACGATCGGCGCGAGAGACCGCTGGATTCACGCAACAACAAGCCGCCGGGCATCTTGGCGTTTCGCAGGCCTACCTTGCATTAATGGAAACCGGCCGCCGCCGCGTCACTGAAGAGGTCGGATTGAAGATGATGGATCTGTACCACTTGGGTCCTACTGTCCTGCCTCTGCGCGTTGACGATCTTGAAACCTCGGACTCCGCATACCTGGCCAAGGCCCTCGCGAACCTTGGGTACGCTGGCTTCCGGCATCTTTCGGGCGGCCCGCGTGACAATCCCGCGGTCGTTCTGTTGGCGGCGCTTTCCCGCCGCGACGTCGAGGTCCGCGTAGTGGAAGCCCTTCCCTGGCTCGTGGCGGAATACTACGATCTTGACTGGGAGTGGCTGGTGCGAGAGGCCAAGGTTCGAGATGCTCAGAACCGGCTAGGCTTTATTGTGACGTTGGGCCGGCGGGTCGCTGCGAAACGGGGCGGCGATACGGCGCAAAGCAAGCTGCGCGCAGTTGAAGAATCGCTCGAGCCGGCGCGCCTCGCACGTGAAGATAGCCTTTGCCAGGGCTCCCTTTCAAAAGCGGAACGCCGTTGGCTGCGCCGGGCGCGGCCGGCCGATGCCCGGCACTGGAATCTTCTGACGGACCTCGACGCGGAGCACCTGCCTTATGCGGCGTGACCGGCCGCCGGAGCCCTGGCACTCATTCTTTCGCGACATCGACAAGATCTTCGACGAACCTATCGCGCTCCAGTGCATCGGCGGATTTGCCATGGCGACGTTGTATGGCTTGCCGCGGCCGACCGTGGATGTCGACTTCTTGTCGCTGGTTCCAGCCGGCGAAATCGGAAGGCTCGATGCGCTGGCCGGAAGGGGATCGGCGCTCGACAGGAAGCACGGTGTGCACGTGCAGCATGTGGGTATTGTCACTGTCCCGGAGAATTATGAGGACCGGTTGATTCCGATCTTCCCGGGCGCGTATCGCAGAGTGCGCCTCGCCGGCCTTGAAGCCCATGACCTGGCTCTTTCGAAGCTGGAAAGAAACTCGGGGCGCGATCGCGAGGATGTGAAGTTCCTGGCCCGCGCCGTCCCACTCAATCTCACGACTCTGGAAGAACGGTACCGGTCGGAGCTTCGGCCTTATCTCGCCGCTGCCGATCGGCACGATCTTACGATGCGCCTCTGGATAGAGATGCTGCGGCCAGGGTGAGCCGTTGCCATGGGTATACTGTATACGATGATTAGTTTTCGCATAGGGGATCCTCCGGCGCCGCATTAGTCAGGGTTAGGAGCCTGGCTATCGGTGAGCAGAACTTTTCATCATTCGAGGAGATATCGAGAACGGCAAAGCAAGAAGAAGGAGATGTCGTGGTGGAAAATCGGCGGCGGCCCTCCCCATTGGCTGAAGCAGAAGTGGGCCGGAGAAGTGCGTTGCTATCACAAGGCGGAAATGCTGCGGGACCCGGACGATCCTTTCCTGAGCGATCCTCGCCGGATCACAGATTTATGGGATTGGTATTGATAGCGGACGACCGGGCAGCCCAGCGCCTTGTTGCGCGGGGGCCGTCCGGTTTCGCCGGGCCGGTCTGGCCCAGCAAGTGGTAGTTGTACCGCCTCATAATGTAACGGCTGACGGATCTGGATACGCGTCGGGCTAGGCTCGTAGAGCGCACCCACCGGCCGTAGTTATCGTTGCGGACGTCAGTCTATGACGGATCGATCGGGAGTGTCGTTGTCGACACGACACGAATACTGCCGTCGAACAAGCCCGTGATACACGCCGCAACAGCGTCGGAGAACTCATCCATTAGGGCGAGACCTTCGGGGTCGAAGTCGTTTTCACGTTGGAGGATCAGAGGTTGGCCGTCCCACATGCACGTAGCGTTCTGATGCCATGGTCGATGGGTGAACTCCTCGGTGATGTCGATTGCACCCCATGGCCCGGCGTGGCGTGGCACCCCATCACAAGCGAAGACTACACGGTAATGGTTCGCCGAGTTGGTCATTCTGTAATGCTACACAAACCACGCCCGCCACAGGGTGACCACCAGCGCGTGCGTCACCATGCTGGCGCGGATACTCTGCCCTTGCTGGTATGCCCGGCCATAGAACCAGCCGGCCACGGCCGCGGCGAGCGCGAATCTCCAGTTGGGGAATACTCGAAAGCCGAGGTGTACCGCGCCGAACAGAACCGATGTGCCGGCCAATGCCACCGCGGGGCGGCCCGTCCACTCGACCATCCACTGTTGCAGCAGGCCGCGAAAGAAGAATTCCTCCGACAGCGCCACCACCCACAGCACGCCCACAAAGGTCGCCGCGATTTTCCATAGCGGCATGCCGGGGCCCAGGCGCACCAGTCGCGTGGCCCATGCCAGCGGAATGCCGGCGATCAGGAAGTACGCGAAGTGCCGCAGGCCGATCTTCCATTCTTCAAAACTCGGCATAAAACCATAGCCCACGCCGGGGACGCGCCGCTCCACCAGCATAACCATGGCGCAAAGGCGCGTGAGCGCCACATGGCCGAGTATCTCGAGATGCAGTCCGGGGAACGGCGAGGTGTAGATCGGATCGAAATACCCGCGCAGCACGACGGCCGTCACCAGCACCAGAAACGCGCCATCGGCGAGCGGCGCGGCCGGCAGGATTTTGTACCAGAGGCTCAGCACGGTGGCCAGCGCTGCCAGTTGCACCAGCGCCCGCCAGCGAAATTGTCCGGTGTTCGACGCGTAGATCGCATACGGCGCGACGAAAGAAACTACCAGGAACCACGGCAGACTGTGCTCGAAACGCTGGCGCACTTCCTCGAATGCGGGGACCAGATAGAATGGATATTCAATCAGGAACGCGGCCAGAACCGGAACCGCAACCCACGCAGGAATGCCTTTCGACCGAGCATACAGCAAGCCCGCGGCGCTCAGCGCGGTCCAGCCGGCCAGCAGAGCCGCCCGGAAACCGCCGAGCGATTGGGTCATCGGCCTCATTCTAACATTGGGGTGCGGGGCGGCCGGCGCGCGCGCGCAGCAAGCGCCGCCGCCCGACGAAGCCCCGCCGAACCTGGCGCGCCTGATCGCGCACCAGGAGACGGCGACACAGGCCGCGCGCGACGATTATACGTTCCGGCAAACCTTGGTGTTCGCGGAACTGGACGGGCACGGCGCGGCAACGGGCGAGTACCGCGAGGAGCGCGATGTGATGTTTTCGCCCGAGCACGAACGCACCGAGCAAGTGATCGGCAAGCCGCTGCTGACCCTGAAGCGCCTGAAGATGACCGACGAAGACTTCCAGGACATCCGCGGCATCCAACCGTTCGTGATGACCGAGGACCAGCTTTGGAATTACGAAACCAAGTTCCGCGGCGACGAGTCGATCGACGGCGTGGACTGCTGGGTGCTGCAAGTGCGCCCGCGGCAGATTCTGCAAGGCCAGCGCCTGTTCGACGGGATGCTGTGGGCGGACAAGAAAGACTTCTCGATCGTGCGCCTGGAAGGGCAGGCGGTGCCGCAGATGCTCAGCCGCCAATCCGAGAACCTGTTTCCGCGATTCACCACCATTCGCCAGCTTGTCGACGGCCGGCACCGGTTTCCGGTGTACACATACGCCGACGATACGCTGCCGTTCAGCACCGGCTTGCAGCGCGTGCGCATGACTATCCGCTACACGCAATACAAGCGGTTCGGCGCGGACTCGGTCATACGGTTCGAAAAGCCTTGACATGCCGCTGCGGGGCCTTTGGCGCGAACCCGATTTTCTGAAGCTGTGGGCCGGCCAGGCAGTCTCGCAGGTCGGATCGTGGATCACGCTGGTGGGATTGCCGATGACGGCGGCCTTGCTGCTGAAGGCCTCGCCGCTTCAGATGGGAATTCTGAGTGGGGCCGGCGCGGGCGCCATCCTGTTGTTCGGCCTGTTCGCCGGAGTCTGGGCCGACCGGTTGCGCCGGCGCCCGATTCTGATCTGGGCCGATCTGGGGCGCGCGGCGGTGTTGGGCACAGTTCCATTCGCCGCGGCGGCCGGGCGGTTAACCATGAGTCATCTCTATGTGGTGGCGGCGGCCAGCGCGATCCTGACCGTATTTTTCGACGTGAGTTACCGGACGTATCTGCCGTCGCTGGTCAGCCCCGAGAATCTTCTGGAAGGCAACAGCAAGCTGACCTTGTCTGAATCGATCGCGGGCGTGGTGGGTCCGGGGCTCACCGGCGTTTTGATACAGGCCCTCACGGCGCCGATCGCCATCCTGTTCGACGCGGCATCGTTCGTTTGTTCGGCGCTTTCGGTGTGGCTCATCCGCACCCCGGAGCCGCGGCCGAAGCCCAGCGGTACGCCGCACATTGGGCGGGAAATCGTGGAAGGGCTGCGCGCGTCATGGCGCCAACCGATTCTGCGCACGCTGTTGCTGCGGTCGGCCACGGCCGCCATCTTCCTGGGCTTCGGAGGCAGCCTCTATATTCTTTTCGCCGTGCGCGAACTCCGGATCGACGCCGTA
>JBEKPZ010000058.1:0-28996 GCA_049520215.1 Bryobacteraceae bacterium
GGCCGCAAATGATCGTATTCGGAGGACTGCGGCTCTTTCACCTTGACCACCAGGTCGGCCCGCCGCCAGACTTCCGCCGCCGTTGGCAGAATCGTCGCGCCCGCTTCGGCATACTCGCCGTCCGTGAGCGCGCTGCCGGCGCCCGCGGTGGACTGGACCAAAACCTCGTGCCCGGCCTCACGCAGCGCCGTCACGCCGCTGGGCACCAGGCCTACCCGTGTCTCATGATCTTTGACTTCTTTAGGAACGCCGATAATCATTGCGAGTGCTCCTCTAATACGTGGTGCTGAATTAGCGTATCATAAGCCGCGCCACGCCGCGCCACGCAGCACCCGCAGCACCCAGTCCGGCTTGCATCAAGCACCCCAAATCAGGTAAATTGGAATCAACGGTGAGGTGCGAGAGCGGTTGAATCGGGCGGTCTCGAAAACCGTTGAACCTTTGCGGGTTCCGTGGGTTCGAATCCCACCCTCACCGCCACCCACACTGCCTTTCGCGAAGCTGGCCGAACTTGATGTAGCAGGCCGAAGGCTAGCTGGATTTGCTTGTCCGCTACCTTTAGCCGTGGTGGAGACCTCACCCGACCAGGCCTTCCCGTCTTCGTGGACGCGCCCTAGCGTATAGGACCCCGTTGATATATAATCATCAAAGTTGTAGTATTGTGCTATGGCCCAGTCTCACCGTGAAGCCTCGCGGCAACTCTTCGACATCGCCGATCAACAGCAAGGGTTCTTCACCACGAAGCAGGCCAAGGCGGCCGGATTCGCCGAAAACACGCACCCCTACCATGTGCAAGTCGGGAACTGGATCCGCGAGCACCGCGGCATCTACCGCCTTGCTCTTTATCCAACGACAGACCGGCCCGACCTGGTCCTCTGGGCACTCTGGTCCCGGAACCGCAATGAGGAAATCGAGGGTGTATACAGCCACCATACGGTGCTCAGCTTCTACAACCTGTCGGATCTAAATCCGGCGAAGCTGCACATGACCGTTCCGGCAGACTTTAGGCGCCACAGCGAAATCCCCGGCATACTCGTTCTGCACTACGCCGATCTGCCCGAGAGCGACATCGAGACTGCGCAGGGATTCAGGCTCACTCGCCCTCTACGGGCGATCCTCGATCTGATCGAAGCTGGCACGGTCGAGCGGACCTTCATCCGTCAGGCGATTAGGCAGGCGGTCGACCGTGGTCTGATCGCTCGTCAACAGATTCGGAGCCGGCAAATGAGCCGGCCCGCGCAAAAACTTTTTGAGGAAGTGCTGCGGAAGGCTGCATAATGCCGTCTTCCAGAATATATGCGACGGCCGGAGCATTCCGCCGGGCTCTTGAAGAACGCCTGAAGAGAGCATCGCTGACGGAGCAAATCGACCTCAACCGCCTTCGGCGACAAGTATCATTCGACCGTTTGCTGGCAAGGCTGTTTCGGGAAGAACCAGCACCCTGGGTTTTGAAAGGTGGTTATGCGCTGGAGCTACGCTTCAGAACTGCTCGATCAACAGTCGACATCGACCTGACGTTGCAGCGAGTGGTGGCAGCAACATCGGCGGGTGATGACACGAACTGGGTGGCAGGGCAGATGCTACAGCGCGTGACTGACATCCCCCTCGGCGATTGGTTCGAATACACGATCGGCCCGCCTGTCATGGAGTTGACCGCCGCACCATATGGCGGGGCCCGCTATCCGGTCGAAGTTCGCATGGACAAACGGATCTTTGCCCGATTCCACCTAGACGCCGGTATCGGCGACGTGGTGATGCAGCCGCTGGAAACAATGACCTGCCGGGACTGGTTGGGATTCGCCGGCATCGAGTCGGCGCGGGTCTCGATGATCGCTTGCGAACAGCAGTTCGCCGAGAAGATTCATGCCTACACGCTCCCGCGGAACGCTGCGAACAGCAGAGTGAAGGACTTGGTGGACCTGGCTCTCCTGATCGGATCAGATAGGCTGGATAAACAGCGGATTCTGGACGCCTTGCGTCTAACCTTTGAGAGAAGAGGAACGCACGATTTGCCGGCGATTCTGTCTCCGCCGCCATCGGATTGGCAGGTCGCGTTTCAAGCCCTGGAAGAGTGCGGGCTCCCAACAGATGTTGCTGCGGTTTTTGCGGGCGTACAGGAGTATCTCGAAAGAGTGCTGGCTCGTCGAACGTAGCGGTGAAGGCGGTATGACCGACAACGGTTCAGAATCTCTTCCATTCGAGCCCGAGCAGGAGAATATTCGCCTCCGCGAAGAGAATGCCCGTCTGCGACGGCTTCTGGCGGTTCACAGCATCCCGATACCGCAACTGGCGCCGGAGAATCCACTTCCAACCAAAACCGTCGAGACGGCGCCACCAGTGGACAAGGAGGAACGCGCCAGAAAGAGAATTGCGTTGTTTCGAAGCCTGTTTCGTGGGAGAGAGGATGTGTATGCACGGCGATGGGAGAACGCTGAAGGCAAGCACGGATATGTACCGGCGGCCGTAAGGGACTGGAAGGCCATCAACAAGAGCCGCCCGGAGGAGCGGAAGAAAGTCGACCAGAAGACACGGAAATTCCTTCCGGTGACCGATGCCGTCATCGAAAACCACCTCTTGGGCAAGGAGATCGTTGGCGTGTATCCTCTCCTGCCCGAGGAAACGTGCTGGTTTCTTGCGGTGGACTTCGACAAGAAGACTTGGGAATATGACGCTCAAGCTTTTCTTCAGACCTGCCATGAGCTGAATGTACCGGCTGCCCTGGAGCGTTCTCGTTCCGGGAAGGGCGGTCACATTTGGATCTTCTTTGATCGTGCGCTGCCAGCGATAACCGCGCGCAAACTGGGATCCCTGATTCTCACGCGAACCATGGAACGCAGGCATCAGCTCGGTCTCGATTCCTACGATCGCTTTTTCCCCAACCAAGACACCATGCCGAAGGGAGGGCTCGGGAACCTGATTGCGCTCCCCTTGCAGTTTGTGCCACGCAAGGCGGGCAACAGCGTGTTCATTGACTCCGACTTCCACCCATACCCCGACCAGTGGCAGTTTCTTTCGACGATTCGACGAATGCCGGCCGAGACTGCGGAGGAGATCGTTGCCGAAGCTCAGCGAAAGGGCGATCTGATCGGAGTCCGGTTGAGCATCGCCGATGACGAGGATGTACAAGACCCGTGGACCTTGCCGCCCTCCCGCAAGCGGAGAGAGCGGCTAGTCGACGGACCGCTGCCGAAGACTGTTCAGATCGTTCGCGCGAATCTTGTTTACGTGGAGAAGAAGGATCTCCCGCCAGCTATGCTCAATCGGCTGCTCCGGCTGGCAGCATTTCAGAACCCCGAATTCTACAAGGCTCAGGCGATGCGGCTTTCGACGTACGACAAGCCGCGAGTGATCGCATGCGGCCAGGAATTCGCCCAGCACGTCGCTGTGCCTCGTGGATGTCTGACGGAGACTCTGGCTCTCCTTGAGGCGCACAAGATCCGGCCCGACGTTCGAGACGAACGGTACTCGGGCAGGGCGATTGGAAGTGGAGTTTCAGGGTCAGCTTCGGCCATTCCAGGAGGAAGCCGTCGCGAAGATCACCGGCCACGACGAAGGTATCCTCTGCGCCCCGACGGCGTTCGGGAAGACAGCCGTTGCAGCGTGGCTGATCGCGAAACGCAAGATCAACACTCTGGTTGTAGTCCACCGGCAGCAACTGCTCGATCAGTGGCTGGAGCGCCTTGGAATGTTCTTGGATCTGCCCGCCAAATCGATCGGCCATATCGGCGGCGGCAAAATGGACCGCACCGGTTGCGTGGACGTCGCCGTCATCCAAAGCCTCTACCGAAAGGACGAGGTGAAGGACTTCGTCGCCGAATATGGCCAGGTGATCGTCGATGAATGCCACCACATCTCCGCTTTCACGTTCGAGCAAGTAATGAGGCAGGTTAAGGCGAAGTATGTTGTCGGTCTGACCGCAACGCCAACGCGGAAGGACGGGCACCATCCGATCATTTACATGCAGTGTGGTCCCGTGCGGTTCAGCCTGAGCGCCCGGACGATGACCGAAACGACGCCATTCGAGCACAAAGTGACTCCCCGCCACACCGAATTCCGGATGGTGCCCGAACTCACCGAGGTCACGATTCAGGATATCTATGCCGCGCTCGTCGTTGATGCCTCGCGTAATGAGATGATCGCCAACGACATCGTGCGCGCTATAGAATCGGGACGTTGCCCGCTGCTTCTGACCGGCCGGACAGAGCATCTGCAGTATTTCGCGGCCAAACTTGCGGGTGTTGCCAAACACGTCTTCGTCTTGAAGGGAGGCATGGGGAAGAAGCAGCGTCGGGAAACAGCAGCAGCCTTGGCCGCGGTGCCGGAAAACGAATCGCGGCTGATTCTGGCGACGGGAAGCTACATCGGAGAAGGGTTTGACGACGCGCGTCTGGACACGCTATTCCTGGCCATGCCGATCTCCTGGAAGGGCACGCTCCAACAGTATGTGGGCCGGTTGCATCGCCTCCACGACAACAAACGATTCGTGCAGGTCTACGATTATGTGGATAACTACGTTCCGATGCTGGCCAGGATGTACGAGCGCAGGCTGAAGGGTTATGCCGCGATTGGTTATGTGATCCAGCAGGAGACGTGGCAGGCTCATCCGTCGGCGGCCGCACACCTGGCGGTTGGAGACTGATGCATTAGCCGCCGGGTTGGGTGTAATCAGGTGTAATGATGCAAGTCCTCCCCGATTCCTTCGCCGCCGCCCGCATCGCTTTTCCCCGCATAGCCGCGGCCGCGCATCCGGCCAACATCGTGCGGCCCCGCCAGACCGTGCCATGATATACAACCAAAGAAACGGCCATGCACACGTTTACCAGGAATCTGCCGCTCGCCATGCTGCTGCTGGGCGTCCGTTGTAACGCTTTCGCCGCATCCGTCCTGTCTGCCCGCCTGGACGACTCCAAAGCGGTTTATCTAACGGCCTCCGAATTTGGCGTACACGGCGATGGAATAACCGACGACAGCGCCGCCATACAGGCCGCTGTCGACAAGGCTGAAAATCGCGTCCGCGAAGGAATTGTCTTCGTGCCGCCGGGCCGCTACCGGCTCACCCGCACCGTCTATGTATGGCCGGGCGTGCGCGTCTTCGGCTTTGGCGCCACGCGGCCCGTCTTGCTGCTGGCGGGCAACACGCCGGGATTCCAAACAGGCGTGGCTGTTATGGTAATGTTCACCGGCATGCGTTCCGGAGGCGCAACCAGGCCAGGCTTCCGCATTCCTTTTCCGCCGCTGGATAGCGTCCCGCCAAACGACGCCATCGCCGATGCTGGCGCCGGCACATTCTATTCAGCCATGAGCAACATCGATTTCGAGATCGGCGACGGCAACCCGGCCGCGGTCGCCATGCGCTTCCACGCCGCGCAGCATGCCTATCTCAGTCACATGGACTTCCACATCGGTTCCGGACTTGCCGCACTCACCGAGATCGGCAACGAGGCCGAGGATCTGCGCTTCTATGGCGGACGTTACGGCATTCTGACCGATAAGACCTCGCCCGCCTGGCAGTTCACCCTGATCGATTCCGTTTTCCAGGGTCAGCGCGAGGCCGCGGTTCGCGAGCATGAGGCGGGCCTCACCCTCATTCGCGATACCTTCCGCGACGTGCCTACCGCCATCGATATCGATCCACACTATTCCGACGAACTGTGGGTCAAAGACAGCCGTTTCGAGAATATCTCCGGCCCGGCCGTTATTATTTCCAATGAGAAGAATCCCCTCACCGAGATCGGCTTTGACAACGCCGTATTAAAGAATGTGCCAACCTTTGCCCTGCTCCGCGAAAGCGGGAAGAAAGTCTTGGGCAAAGGCCCGGTCTACCGCATCGGGAATTTCAATTATGGACTCATCGTGCCCGGCGAGGGGATGACCGGAACCATCGGCATGCTCTATGACGCCACACCCCTGAGCGCGTTGCCCGATCCACTGCCCCCGGCGATCCGCGCGTTGCCGCCCAGCGAAGAGTGGGCTAACGTTCGCACGCTCGGTATCGCCGGAGACGGCGCAACTGACGACACGGCCGCCATCCAAAACGCTATCGCGACGCATCGGGTGCTCTATTTCCCGAGCGGCCATTACCTGGTCCGCGATACGCTCACACTGAGACCTGACACGGTACTGATCGGGCTGCATCCTACTCTGACCCAGTTCGACCTTCCGGATGACACGGCCGGCTTTCAGGGCGTGGGTGCGCCGCGGGCCTTGATCTATGCGCCCGCGGGCGGATCCAACATCATTAGCGGCTTTGGAGTGTCAACGGGCGGCGCCAATCCCCGCGCTGTCGGCGTGCTGTGGTGTGCGGACGCCAGTTCGCTGGTCGATGATGTGCGCTTCCTGGGCGGCCATGGCAGCGGTACCAATCCCTACAACAATAACCACACCGCCGATCCCGACCTGCACAAGCGCTGGGACGGGCAATATCCCAGCCTCTGGGTGACACACGGCGGCGGTGGCACGTTCGCCGATATCTGGACTCCGGATACTTTCGCGCAAGCCGGATTCTATGTCTCTGACACCAAGACCGCCGGCCACGTCTACGAACTTTCTAACGAGCATCATGTCCGCAACGAGATCAAGTTCGATCACGCGGAGAACTGGGACATCAACGCCCCTCAGACCGAGGAGGAATCGGGAGAGAGTCCGGAAGCTTTGTCCCTGGAACTGGATTGGTCGAAGAACATCACCGTCGCCAATTATCATGCGTATCGCGTAACGCGCACCCGGGCGCCCTTTCCCGCTGCGGTGCGTCTCTACCATTCCTCGAACATTCATTTCCGCAACGTGCATGTCAATGCCGAGAGCGGATACGCCACCTGCGACGAAAACGGCTGCGGTACGTTTCTACGTGTCAGCAAGTTTCCCTACGAGAATGCCATTGAGGATGTGACCCATCGTCTGGAGGTGCGCGAACGGGAGTTTGCCGTGCTGGATATTCCCGCTGAGCCGGCCAAGCCCGCTTCTGGCGATGCCTCCGCGGTGCTGGAGCCCGGCTCGCTGGTCCGCAAACTGGAAGACGGATTCTATTCCATCTCCGGCGCAGCCGTAGATGCTTCCGGCAAGCTCTACTTCGTCGATCGTCATGCGCAGCGCATCTATGGCTGGTCGGCGGCCGAGGGGCTCACTATCGAGCGCGATAATCCGCTGGACCCCGTCAACCTGGCCTTCGACAAGGCCGGCGACCTGCTGGTAATCTCTTCCGCCGGACCGGAGGGAACGGTGTATGGCTTCCGCCCCGGTTCGCCGCCAGATCGGGTCACCGTGCTGGCGCCCCAGCCAGCGAAACCGCATCCGGGCGCGCATGCCATCCTGCCCGTCAATTACTGGAACAATGGCGAATTCGCCAACCAGCTCGACTTCCAGACGTTCACTTACAGGACGCTGGCAGACCTGTTCAAGCTTGATGTGTCGACACCCAAAGCCAGGGAATACGTCTCACCGGACGGCAGTGCTTTCCTGCCTGCGGGACGCACCTTCCAGCAGGGACCGGCGGACTCCACCGCGGGCTGGCGTTTCTCCGACAACCTGGACACTCATGGCTTCCTCAGCGCCAATCCCGGGGAGCATATCTACGTCAGCAGCGAATCGGAAGACGTCACTTATCGGGCAGCAGTGGGCGCCGATGGCACGCTCAGTGACTTGCAGCCCTTTGCCCAGCGCGGCGGCGAGTGCGTGGCCGTCGATGGCCAGGGCAATGTATACGTTGCGAATGGACAGATCTTCGTCTATAACCCCGCCGGCCGGCAGATCGGCCGCATCGATGTGCCGCAACGTCCCATCGATATCGTGTTCGGCGGCGCCGGCCGCCGCACGCTGTTCATTCTGGCCCACCATGCTCTCTTCGCGGCAAAAATAAATGGATCGGAGAGGAATCGACGATGAGCGCGATCACACGCAGGAATTTCTTCGGTGTCACGGCCACGGGCGTGGGCGGACTCTGGTTAGGGGATGCATGGCCGATGTCGGCGAACCCCGCACCGTCCGCGGTCAGTTTCGAGTCGCTCTACGAAGCCTTTGCGGATCCGGACCGCAAATATAGCATCCGCCCGTTTTGGTTCTGGAACGGCAAGATGGAGACAGAGGAGATCGGCCGGCAGATTCGTTTGATGGTGGAACACGGCGTGTACGGGGCGTACGCGCACAATCGCGATGGGCTCCAGACTCCCTATCTCTCCGAAGATTGGTGGCGAGCCGTCGGCGCCGGGCTGAAGACTGCGCGGGAGGCAGGCTTCTCTTTTTGCATGGTCGACGATTTTGAGTGGCCTAGCGGCGAGGCGCGCGACTATTGGATGCCGGGCGCCAACAAGAGCCGTGTAGTGTTGGCCAATGGTGACTTTCACATCCGTGTGCTGCATCCGGCCGATACGCTGGTCGCCGGCCCGAAGCGCGTGGATGTTCCCCTGCCAGTGGACACCCACGTGGTGGTGGCCGGTAAGCGATCGGCATCCGGCCGGCTCGACGGCGAAACACTGCGTACTCTGGCCCTCCCCGCGAATGGAAATGTTCTCTCCTGGGACGCGCCCGCTGGTGAGTGGCTGGTTGTGACCTATCAACTCCGGCCGTCGAAAACGCCGGACGGCGGCACGGTTGACTTGATGAATCCCGAGGCGGTTCGCAAGTTCATCGAGATCTATTACGAGGAGTTTTATCGCCGCTACGGCGAATACTTCGGCAACACTTTCCCGGCGGCCTTCGCCGATCACGAAGGCAGCTACGGAGGAACCATCGCCTGGACGCCGCGGCTCTTCGAGACATTCCGCGGCAAAGCCGGCTACGACCTTCAGCCGTTGCTTCCCGCCCTGACTTACGACATTGGACACAAAACGGAGAAGGTCCGCTGCGATTACCTCGACACCATCAGCGATCTTTACTCCACCAGCTTTTTCCAGCAGGTCAACGACTGGTGCCGCGCTCACGGTCTCCAGTATTCCGGCCACGTCTGGGAGGAGTCGCTGTTTTTTGGTCCCTGGGTGCAAGGGGATTTCTACCGCATCTTGCGCGCCATGGGCCAGCCCGGATGCGACACGTTGCGGGAATGGGGCCGGCAATCGGTCTGGCTGAAGGAGGTCGCTTCCGTTGCCGATTTTGAAGGCCGCCACGTGGTGTGCGAGAACCAGGGCGTCCAGGGCAGCGACTCGTATCTTTCGCCGGGGCGGATGCGGCGTGTCTCCAACTGTCTGGGCGCCTGGAACATCGGGGAGTTCATTCCGCATGCATTCGACTACGATCTGGGGCGCATCAACTTCCCGCCCGACTGGTTCCTCAGCCAGCCGTTTCTGCCGCACTTTCGCGCTTACGCCGATCAGATGCGCCGCGTCAGCTTCATGAATCGCGAGAGTCTTCACGTGGCCGAGTTGCTGCTGTACTACCCGCAAACATCGGTGTGGGGACAAAGTTCACCGGCGTTTCGCACAGAAGGTTCCACGGACATTACCAATCCCGCCAACTGGAGCAAGGACGCCGTGGAAACCAACTCCAGCTATGCGCAACTGAAACTCCGGCTGACTGAAGAGAACCTGGACTTCAAGGTGACCGACGATGCTTACCTCGGCGCCAGCCACATCGAAGGAAAGCAGCTCGCCATCTCGACATCGCGGTTCACGGCGTTGGTAATTCCGCCGATATCGACCATCCGGCTGCGCACGGCAGAGCGCGTCGGTGAGTTCTACAGCGCGGGCGGATGTGTGATCGCCATGGGCCGGCTTCCGTTCATTTCCGTGGAGAACGGCCGGAACGACCCGCAGTTGCAGTCGCAGTGGGAAGGGATGTTCGACACGCTGCCCACGCTTCAGCCCTTCACCCTGCGCTCCAACGCCAACGGCGGCAAGGCTTATTTCGTTTCGGGATCTGTGGATGATGTGGTAGCACTCTTGTCGGGTGGCGTCGGCGACTTCGAGATTGTGAGCGGGCCGAGCGAACACCTCTGCTTCCTGCATAAGAAGAAGGAGGGTGCGGACTTCTACTGGATCGTGAACGATAGCGCGGCCGCGCGTACCAATATCCTGAGCCTGCGCTCGACCGGCAGGCCGGAACGCTGGGACGCGGTCACTGGCCAGCGCTCCCCTGTGTTTTACCAAACACAGCCCCCCGCGACCCTGGTACGGTTGTCGCTCGGTCCCTGGGACGCCACATACATCGTCTTTGACCCCGGCGGGCCGCCTCAAGCCATGGAACTCAATACAACCAACCTCGACGAGTTCCACATCGAGCCAGCCTCGGCTGGCGAAGTGCGGGTGCATGGCAAAGCGCTGACCGGCAAAGATCCCGCCTTCGTCGAGTTGAGCCACGGCCGCGAGCGATACCGCGGCGAATACCGGCCCGCACCAGCCGCGCCACTCGAGATCGCGGGCGATTGGAAGGTGACAGTGGAAGCGCCGGCGATCTCGATACCTTATGCCCAGGTGATGGACGATCCGCTCGATCGGGGCGCGACCGAGTGCTGGTTCGAGCCCGACACCACCCATCGGCCATGGGAACAGGTTTGGCTTTCCCCGATGAACTGCGCGCTGCGCCAGTGGAATGTGTTGGGGCCGTTCCCGAATCCCGGCGACAGCGGTCTCGATCGCGCCTACCCGCCCGAAAAGGAGATCGATTATGACGCTGCCTACGAAGGCGAAGGCCAGCGCCAGATTAGTTGGACTGCCACCGATAGCGCCGAACGCGTTTCGCAAGGTGGAACTGGATGGGATTCGCTGCTGATTCACCTGGCCGGCGGACCGTACGCTCCCGCAAGCAACATTGTCGATTACGCGAAAGCCGTGAAGGCGGGATGGCCACCCAACGGCGCATTCTTCGCCCAAACCAACCTCTACGTCCCGGAAGCGCGCGAGGCTATGGTCGTTCTCGCCACTGGCAATCCGTGCGCGGCATGGATAAACGGCCGGCAGGTCTTTTCGCGTTGGTTGCGCCCGCTTTACTTCGAGCTCGCCGACGGTTTCGCGTTCCGAATCCCGGTCGAGCTAAAAGCGGGATGGAACAGCCTGCTCTCGAAATTCCTGCATGATCCTGAAAACGGCCGGTCTGGCCAGTTCACTTGCCGCGTGGAGCAGCCCAAGGGCGGATCGGTGCCAGGTCTGGTGGCGGCCTCGCGCCGGCTCTCCGGCGATTGGCAGCAGGGCTCGCGCGGTTTTCGCTGGCTCCGAATCCCTGTGCCGGCGGTGGCCAATGCGCTGCGCGTACCGGCCCTCAAGGGCTCATGGTCAATTTGGATCGACGCGAAACCGGCGCAAGCGGCGTCCGAAATCCCGCTTCCGCAGGGTGCCCGCCTCGTCACCATGCGCATTCGAGGAGACGAGGTTCTGGATCGACCCTTCGAGTTTCAGACCGCGCCCACTTCCCTGCCCTTAGGGACTTGGACGGTTCCTGGCCTGGAGCATTTCTCGGGACGCATGACCTATGAAAAAACCGTTGACGTCCCGGCTGGCCTGCTGGCGGAGCAGGTGCTGCTCGATTGCGGGCAGATAGGGGTCGCGGCGGAAGCATGGGTGAACGGTGAGCCGGTGGGATCTCGTCCCTGGGAGCCTTTCGTATTCGAGGTCGGCCGCCGTTTGCATCCAGGCCGCAACGATCTAAAGGTGCGCGTTGCCAACACCGAAGCCAACGCCCGTGCCGTGGGAACCTCATCGGACATCCTGAAGAATATCGACCTCAATGGCTGGCTGGGACCGGCACAATTGGTTCCATATTTTGAACGTAGCATCGCCTGCGTCCGCGTCTGAGACGGCCCGATTCCCGAATGACATCGCGCCAACGCCGTTTCACCCCAGCCGGACACATACCCACTCAGCCCAAGCTGAACCTGAAGTCTTTCCTCTGGCTCGCGTGTGCCTTCGGCCGGTTTTGGGTCACACATCGCCCAACGCCCCGTCCACATTGAAAACAAATGCCCAAGCCCAATCGGTCAACCGGATTCCCGTCGCCTCCGTGGTACGCTGATACCGGGAAGAGCGTCGCTCGCCTCGATCTTTGGAATCCGCATACCGATCGGTGCGCGCCCTTACCGCCCGGCCATCAAGTTTCGCCGCAGCACCGCCGACGCCGCCAGCGCCCCGCCCGCCAGCGCGCCGGTGACTCCCGGCACGCCCGCATCGGCGCCCGTCAGGTACAGGTTGCGGACCGTCGTTCGCGGACTCAGCGCGCGCGCCCGGAAGCGTTCCGGCGTGCAAGCGGGTCCATAAACCTGGCCCTGGAGATAGTTGGCGAACTGGCGTGTCGAGAGCGGCGTCGACAGCTCGCAGTATTCGATTTTCCCGCGCACCGCCGGCACTTGCCGCTCCAGTTCCTTGCGCAGGCGCGCGGCCAGGCTCTGCTTGAACGCGTCGTAATCCGGGCCGCGCCGCTTCCACCGCGTGTCCGCCCAGCGCTCGAACCAGCCGTACGGCGCTACGGTCACCACCTCGATGGTGGCCCGTCCAGGGTGCCGTTGCGCGAAATCCGGGTCCTTGGCCGAAGGGAACGAAATGAACAGGCCCGGAAAAGGTTGCTCGGGATCGGCCGTGTAGCGCGCCAGGTTCCCGTCGTGATCCGCGCTGGGATAGATCCACAGGTTGGTGTCGCCAAATTCCGGCTCTCCGGGATCGCGCCGCAGCCCCACATAGAGGCACAGATGACCTATCGAATTCGGAATCCGTTCGATCTCTTCGAGCGCTTGGGCGCGCCCCGGCGCATCCGGGGGCAACAGCCTGGCGTACGTGTTCCAGGCGCCCGCGTCGCTAAGGATCAGCGGCGCCCTCAACTCGCGGTCATCCGCCATGCGTACGCCCACCGCACGGTCGCGCGCATCCAGCAGGATTTGCTCCACCTCCGCGCCCACCAGGATCTGCCCGCCCGCGCGTTCGATCGCCGGCGCGATACTGGCGGCGATGCGCGACGCGCCGCCCACCGGATAAAACGCGCCTTCGAGGTAATGGTCGGCGATGGTCGCGTGCATGCCGAAGCTGCTCTGGCCCGGCGGCAGGCCGTAGTCGCCCCATTGCCCGGTCAGCACCGCGATGAGTTCGCGATTGCCCGTGAGGCGCGCCAGTGTTTCGCCAGTCGTCCGCCGGGCGAAGTTGAGGAATCGCCGGCGCAGCAGCGGTCCCGCCACGCGCGCCAGCGCCGCGGGCAGCGCCTTCTCGGCGAAGAACAATCTGCTGGCGCGCGCCGCATCGCGCACCTCGGTCAGGTACCGGCCGATGGCCGCGCCGTCCCGCGGGAAGTACTCCCGCATGCGCTGGGCGAAGCGCTCCGCTCCACTCACGAAATCGTAGCAACGGTCCCCGATCCTTATGCGGTCGTAGACCTCCGGCATGGCGTTCCATTGCAGGCGCCCTTCGGTGATCTCGTCGAACAGCGCGCGCATGGGGGCGCCCGCGCCCATCTGCCCAATGTAGTGGACGCCTACATCCCACTCGTATCCGGGGCGGTGGAAGACGTGCGTGAATCCGCCCGCCGTGTAGTGCCGCTCCAGTACCAGCACGCGTTTTCCGGCGCGCTGCGCCAGCAGTGCCGCCGACGCCAGGCCGCCGATGCCCGAGCCGATCGCGATGGCGTCGAAATCGCCCTCCGGCGGATGCTGCTTGTAGGAAAGCCCGGCGTTTCCCGGGATCGTGTCGCGGTCCAGAGTTGATGTTGACATCAGCAACATTGTACACCGGAGAAGTTGCTGCTGTCAACATTATTTGGTACAGTAAGATTGTGCCCCCCGCCCGGCCCTATCATCACGGAAACCTGAAGGAAGCCCTGCTCGAGGCGGCCGTCCAGTTGATCGCCGAAACCGGCCCGCGCGGCTTCACCCTGCGCGAGGCGGCCCGCCGCGCCGGCGTCTCGCACAACGCTCCCTACCGCCATTTCCGCGACCGGGACGATCTGCTGGCGGCCGTGGCTACGGATGGCTTCGACCGTCTCACCCGCGCCATGGCCCGCGCCGGTCCTAGGACCAGCCCGATCAATCGCCTGCGCCGCAGCGGCCTTGCCTACGTGGATTTCGCCCTGCGCTGGCCGCAGCACTTCGCCGCCATGTTCGATGCGCCGCGCGATCAGGCCGCCTATCCCGAGTGCGCGGCCGCCGCCCAGCGCTGCTTCCAGACGTTGCTCGGTTTCGTGCGCGACTGCCAGGCCGCCAACCAACTGCCCGCCGGCGATCCCGAGCACCTGGCTTACCAAGCCTGGTCTCTGGTGCATGGCATAGCCAAGCTGGCCAACGCCGGCCAACTCCCTTGGCGCTCCAAAGCCGGAGTATTGCGCTTCGTGGGCCAGGCTCTAAGCCGGGGCGCCCCCTGGACCAGTCCTCCCAGACCGGCTTCCTCCTGATACCCTAGCGATTATATGAACCCCACAGCGCTAATCACCGGCGCATCCGGCGGCATCGGCGAGCAACTCGCGCGCCTCTTCGCGGCCCATCGGTACGATCTCGTTCTGGTGGCCCGTAGCGCGGACAAACTGCAATCGCTGAGCGCCGAACTCGCCCGCGCGCACGGCATCCAGGCGCGCTCGCTGGCCGCCGACCTGGCCCACCCCGACGCGCCGTCCGAACTCTTCCAGGCGCTCCAGGGCGTCGCCATCGACGTGCTGGTAAACAACGCGGGCTTCGGCGCCCGCGGCCCGTATGCCGAACTCGATTACCAGGTGGAGGCTCGCATGATCCAGGTGAATGTCGCCGCCCTGGCGCATCTTACCCGCCTGTTTCTGCCGGGCATGCTCGCGCGGCGCAACGGCAAGATCCTGAATGTAGCTTCTACCGCCGCCTACGTGCCCGGCCCGTTCATGGCCGTGTACTACGCATCCAAGGCCTTCGTGCTCTCGTTTTCCGAGGCCCTTGCCGAAGAGGTGCAAGGCTCCGGCGTAACCGTGACCGCGTTGATTCCGGGCCCCACCGAAACCAACTTCGCGGCCACCGCCGGCACCCAGGATTCGCGCCTCTTCCGCACCGCAAGCGTGATGAGCGCCGCCGCCGTCGCGCGCGTCGGATTCGACGGCCTGATGGCGGGCAAGCGCGTGGCCATCGCCGGCGCCAGCAACCGGCTCACCGTGTTTTCGACGCGCCTGGCCCCACGCACCATGCTCGCCAAAATCACTAGCAGGTTAAATAGCTAACCGCAGGCTGGCGGTGCCGGCTCCAAATTCGGATACAATAAAGGACAGCGTTGCATGTGCGCCCGTAGCTCAGCTGGATAGAGCGTTTGCCTCCGGAGCAAAAGGTCGGTGGTTCGAATCCACTCGGGCGTACCAGACTCTAAAAGACTTACGGAATCAGCTTCCAGCCATACCCCATCAGAACCCATCAGAATGAATGATATATTCGCTTGAAAACACCCCTTTCGGCCTGATCCGCGGCATCCCCAGGATTCGCAGGTTCCGGCTGCCGCTTCGCTCCAATTGGCGAGGTGAAGGGCCAATTGATGGGGTGGTAGGCAGTCAATTCACCACCGGGTTGCTTGGCAGGCCGAAGCCGAGTGTACGTTCGAATTTATCTGCCGCCAACTTCACATCGGCCGGGATCGACTTTTGATAGATTCTCTGCTACACGGCGCGGTCGGCGTGCCGCAGTTGCTTCTGAGTGCTTTTGGCATCCCCGGAAGCGCTGCCGAATAGTGTGCCGCAGGTCCTCCGCAGACACCTGAAATCCACATCGGTCTTTTGGATTGGATTGCCCTTCGGATCGCGCTTGCCGGTTTCGATCATCCCAACTTCGGCGCGAATGGCCGCAGGCTGAAGGATGCGATTCCGGTAGTTGTTCGGGTTCAGAAATCCCGGCCTTCCATGGGTGGTCTGGAAGAGCCAATCACTGCGCTGCCCTGGATTGTCCTGCAGCCAGCTCGTGAGTTCGACCTTCACTTCGCCAGGGATGTAGGGACGTCATTGCGGCGTAGGGCAAACAGTTCCTCGGGCCGCAAGCCCAACTGAATGCGGATGCGGACAATAAGGTGATCTCTCCCTTTAAGGCGGACAATAAACGCTGACATTCGTCCACACACAGATACCGTTCGCATACTTGCTTCTTGCTTTTCGCCCGCAGATCTACGGTGGAATTGTTGACCAAGATCTTCTGCCTGAGCGCGTGCTTCCAGATTGCCCGTATATGTCGTAGGAGCTTCTTAACAAGCGACTGGGATGCGCCTGCCTTGACAAAGTCGTTGATCCAAGTCTTCAGCTCGACTTCCGTGAGACCCACAATAGGTCGGTTGCCAATCGCGCCCGTGGCAATGTGGTGAAGCACAACACTGCGGGCCACCGGGATGCGCCGCGGTCCCCAATTGGGCTCGGATCATCGAATCGGCCCCATTTTTTTCAATCGATCAGAGCGGGCCGGAGATTGGTGTTTTGAACAGGGTTCGGATTCGTCCAAGATCCCAAACGCAACCCTCTTCATAACCGAAAAAGGGGAATTTCGGAGAGAATTTGCTATGCGGCTGGTGGATTGAGCACCGCCTCTCGCTGGACGAAGGAATTGCTTACATTAGGCTCCCGAGACAGCGTCGTTCGCGTCTACAAATTATTCAATTCCGTGAATGTGAATCACAGATGTAGCTGCGGGTACCGCTGCGACCCAAGATGCACGCTTTGTAACTCCCTTTCGTCATTAGAAAAGAATCTCGCTTGTTGGTGGAAGGAAAACTGCTGTCGAGGCATTCCGTAGCAGCCGGGCACTTTGCGGCCAACGCGGCGTCCAATCATTAGCCGCCGTTCGCGTAGCGTTTACGCAGGATGGAGAGGAGATCACCATGAGATCGAAGAGGATACGTGTGCTTGTAACCGGCATAGCAGCCATCGCCATAGGCTTCTGTGCCGAGACCATCTCTCGGGAGAAGACCCCGTCTAAGAATGACCCCGTAGCCATCGCGGTCGCGAAAGGCGAGGAATGGCTGGTATCGGTGCAGGGGAAAGACGGAGGCTGGGGACAGGATGGAGGCGAAACATCCTACGTGCGCCAGGGGGAGAGACTGGAATCAACCGGCAATGACGTTGCTAACACCGCCGTGGCTGCCGAGGCGCTGCTCCACACCGGCAACACGCCAAACGCCGGCCCATACCGGGAATCGGTGCAGCGAGCCGTGCGGTTTATTTTGGCGCATGTGGATAAGAGTCCGGTGGAAGGGCTCGCGGTGACGGATGTGATGGGTACGCAGATCCAGCGCAAGTTGGGACCGTACATCGACACGTTCCTCACCTCCAAACTGCTGGCCGAACTCGATGGCCAGATGGGCAACGCGCAAGCCAATCTGCGCGTGCGGCGGAGCCTGGAGAAGTGTGTCGCGAAGATCGAGAAAAATCAGCTCAAAGACGGAAGCTGGAATGTGGCCGGCGGGTGGGCGCCTATCCTGGGCACTTCCCTGGCGTCGCAGAGCCTGTATGCAGCCCAGGCCAAAGGCGTGGCGGTAGCGCAAATGACGATGGCCAAAGTGGACACGTACACGCTGGCGAGTGCTGCGCCGGCGGGTGTGGTAGGTTCTGGAGCTGGTATCGGAGCCGGTTCCGGAGGCGGTGTCGGAGCTGGTGCAGGCGCAGGCGCCGCCACCGAGATCGTTTCCCGTAATTCTGCGCGGAGCTTTGCAGTTGGCGGTCTCTCATCGCGCACAGAGGTTTCGGCAGTATCCGCCGGCGTCCCGCTCTACGAACGCGCGCAGGAAATGGAGCAGCTCAGCCGCACCGAGGCCGACCGGAAGAAAAATGCGCCAGCGATCAATTCCATCGAGAAGGAGCTTTCCGATCAGCGCTTTGTGGCCGGCTTTGGATCTGTTGGCGGAGAGGAATTCTTCTCCTATCTGAACATCAGCGACAGCCTGCACCGCGCCGGCGGTGAGCCATGGCACAAATGGAATCAAGAGATGACCGCCAGGCTATTGACCATGCAGAACGAGGATGGCACCTGGGCCGGGCACCATTGCATCACAGGCCGGGTGGCAGTAACCAGCGCGGCGATCCTGATGCTGATGGTGGATCGCGAGCCAGCCGCTCCAGTTGCCAGCGCGAACAGAAAGTGATGGCGGCGCGATATTGGATTGCGCTGTTGCTACTGGCGCAAACTGGCTGCGTCCGGACCCCGCAGCCAGCCGTCGCCAGGGCCGCGGCATACCTGTGGCAGCAGCAGGCCGCTGACGGCGGATGGCACAGCCACACTTACGGCCTGCTGCGATCCGGACAGTCGCTCACGCCGTTCGTACTGGAGGCGCTACTCCAAGTGCCGGAGCGGGTCTACCCGCTGCCGCGCGCGAAAGTTGGCCGGGCCATCGCGTTCATCCGGGATCACACACGACCTGATGGTGCGCTCGGAGTGAGCGACCCCGGCATCCCAGACTACCCCAATTACGCGACGGCTCTTGCTGTGAGCGCTCTCTGCCGGGCACGGGGCGCGAGGTGGGAAGAGCAGGTTCGGCCCATGGTCGCATACCTGCGGGTCCAGCAATTCACGGAACAGAACGGCTGGGACCGCCAGGACCAGGTGTACGGGGCGTGGGGCATGGGCGGCGAACGGCGCACCAAGCCGGGTACGGGGCACGTGGACCTGTCCATGACGCGGCATGTTCTCGATGCGCTACGCGCTGCCGGAGTGCCGGATTCCGACTCGGTTTTCGAGTGCGCGCGGGTGTTCGTGGAGCGCTGTCAGAACTACGAACCGCGAGGCCATGACAATGGCGACGGCGGCTTCTTCTTCTCAACCACCGAATTTGACACCAACAAAGCCGGACACGACGGCACGCATTTCCGCAGCTACGGCACCACGACCGCCGATGGCATTCTTGCGCTGCTCGCGCTTGGCCGGCCGTCAAGCGATCCACGGGTCGTGGCGGCTGCACGCTGGTTGAAGAGCCATCACCGGAACATTGACGTTCCCGGTTTCGTGGGTCCAGCGTACCAGCGCTGGCCTCGCGGTCTGGCTTTCTACTACTCGGCCGCGAGCAGTCAGGCGTTTCGCGCGCTACACGTGGATGCTGGCACGCAGGTGGTGGATACCTTGCGGCGGACCCAGCGGGCCGATGGCTCCTGGGCAAACACGGAAAATCTAGTCAAGGAAGATGATCCTCTGATCGCGTCGGCCTTTGCCGTGCGCGCCCTGATCGCGCAGCCTTGAGGGCGTCTGTCGATGGCCGCGAATCGCTGGGGATGGCGCACCTGATCGGTTCGCTGGCGAGGGGCAGGAGGCGGCGGTTGGGGCCGCGGACGGCAACCCGCTCGACGAGATCACCGCGGGTCCGACGAGTGGTGTTCGTGATGAAGCACGGAAGGGTGTATGAGGACGCACCGCGAGCCCGTTAGAAGGGGTGCGGAAGCGCCGGGCACTATTGCTCTGACCGCTATGATATAACATTGTGCTGTTGCGGCCCGTTTGCAGTTGCCATGTGTCTAGTCCGGCCCAATTCCTTTCTGGTGGGTGCCCCCAAGGCCGGGACCACCTCGCTCTACCACTACTTGCGCAAACATCCTCAGATCTACATGAGTCCAATCAAGGAGCCGAACTACTT
The DNA here is from genome assembly GCA_049520215.1 of Bryobacteraceae bacterium. Taxonomy (GTDB): domain Bacteria; phylum Acidobacteriota; class Terriglobia; order Bryobacterales; family Bryobacteraceae; genus Bog-159. The sequence continues at coordinate 19,440 of JBEKPZ010000058.1, forward strand.
CGCCTCGGAAATTCGCATCGAGAACGTCTGTGAAGGGCTGCGCGACCGTGCCAGGCGCGACTTGGAAGCGCTTCACGAGTATTTGAGCGGCCCCATGTCCGAACTGCGTTTCGGCGGGATGATTTCGGAATGGGACGACTACTTGAAGCTGTTTCAGCACGCGCGAGGCGCACGGGCGGTTGGGGAGGCCAGCGTCTGTTACCTGTGGTCGCGGACGGCTGCCGCCAACATCTTTGCCAAGGCTCCGGACGCCAGGATCATCGCGGTTTTGCGCAATCCTGTGGATCGGGCCTTCTCCGACTACTGGCACGCCGTAAATGCGGGAGTAACCCGGATGTCTTTTCACCATGCCATCGAAACCAGCCTGCACCGCGAGAGCGACCAGTTCGACGTCTTTTATCCGTTTCTGGACTTCGGGCTTTACTACGAACAGGTCCGGCGTTATCTCGACGTATTCGGTCGAAACCGGGTCCGCGTCTATCTCTTCGAGGACGAATACCGGAAAAGGCCGCAACAAATGCTGGCGGAGATCTTCGACTTTCTCGGTCTGGACCGACGCTTCACGCCGGATATGTCCAAGAGACGCCTGGAAGCGCAGGTCCCCCAATCGCTCGCGCTGAACTATCTCCTGAAGAGACATGGCCTGTGGGAACGCTTGAAGTCGCTTTGTCCCGAGTTTCTCCGCCCGCCGCTGAAGGCTCTCTTGTTCAAACGCGGCGGATCGGCGACCATGGACACCGGCGACCGGGAGTATCTGGTCGCCTATTATCGGGAGGACATCGGAAAGCTGGCGGAGTTGCTGGGGCGGGACCTGTCTTGCTGGCTTCGTTAGCGCCGGCCCACAGGTGCGGCATCCCACGCCATGGTCGTCGGGGCGCAGAATGGGAGTAGCGCCGACTGCGAGTGCGAGGTGGCCACGATGATCGACTCGGTCCTCAACCTGCTTTTCCGCTGTCCACACAAACACCTCACTCGGCCCGTCACCCCGATCACCCGGGACGGCAAGCCGCATGGGGACACCTACGTTGTCTGCCTGGCCTGCGGCAAGCAGTTCTTATACGACTTGCAGGAGATGCGCATTGGCAAGCCGCTGCCAAGTTCGGCGGACTTCGGTGTGCTGCCACCCGGAATGCCTGGTCCGCGCAAATCGAAGATCAAGCTGGCGTTGGGCATAGGTGTGCCACTGGGCATTGTGATTGGGTCCGTACTATCATCGAGGCGCAAATACGCGAGCAAGCAACCGGAAAGCGAAAAGAACAAGCCAGCCAAACCCGGCTCCAACCAGGCCAGCTAAACTGGTTGTCGTTGGCTATCTCCAAGATGATCCCTGCGCCCGGGCGGAACTCCGCGCTCCCTTCGACGCCCCGCACTGGCTGTTCGAGCTGAAGTATGACGGCTTCCGCGCGCTGGCCTATCTGGAACGCGGCACCGGCCGCCTGGTCTCGCGCAAGAGCAACGTTTGCCAAGTCCCTCCTGGCGTTCTGCCAGTCGCTCGGTGCGTGCCTGAATGCCAGCGACGCCGTGCTGGACGGCGAGATCGTATGCCTTGGCCCGGCCGGCAAGCCGCAGTTCTCCGATCTCATGCGCCGCCGAACGGAGGTGCCGGGCCGACGTCTTCGGTTCGGTAGCGCTCGCCGAATCGTATCCATTCGGTTAATCAGGCACCCGGAGCCTTCACCCAGAGCCTTAACAGTCTGGTAGACTAGCGCACAGTCCCGTTCGGTCAGGAGGACTGTCCGCCATGGCAGGCACCGCAGAAGCGCTCGGCGTCGAGCATGTGTTCGTCTTGATGTTGGAGAACCGCTCGTTCGACCATTTACTTGGATTCTCCGGTGTCACCGGCACAGACTTTGAAACCGGCGCACCAACCAAAATCAATGGGCTAGGCGGCGAATCGAATAGCTTTAACGGCCAGAAGTACACCGTTTCGCCCGGCGCGGATTACCAGATGCCGACCGATCCAGGCCACGAATTCCCTGACGTATTGCACCAACTCTGCGGGCCAGCCGCCACCTACCAGTCCGGCGGGCCCTATCCGACGGTTGACAACAGCGGCTATGTGGCTTCATACATGGCAAGCGGTGGCAAAGACCCTGGCGAGGTCATGAAGTGCTATCGCCCGGAGCAACTTCCGGTGCTGAACGCCCTTGCCAGCGAGTTCGTGGTATGCGACAACTGGCACGCCTCGATGCCGGGGCCGACCTGGCCGAACCGCATGTTCGTCCATGCGGCATCGTCTGCTGGACTGGACCACAGCCCACGGACCGATGAAATCGTTGAATGGGAAGCGGTGGATGGAATTCTCTTCAAGAATGGGACGGTCTTCGATTCCCTGCAAAGGAATGGGATCACACGGTGCATTTACGGTGGCGATGACTTCCCTATGGTTGCCGCCCTGAAGGGTATCCACCTCGACGACATCCGGCACTACAGTCTCTTCGCGACCGATCTAGCGCAAGCCAGCTATCCGTACCGTTACATCTTCATCGAACCGAGTTATGACGTCTTGAACGACTATAAGGCAGGCAACTCGCAGCATCCACTGGCCGATGTGACCCAGGGCGAAGCCTTGATTAAGGCAACCTACGAAGCGATCCGCAACTCCGCCGTTTGGCCAACGAGTCTTTTCGTTATCGCGTGGGATGAGCACGGCGGCTTCTTCGATCACGGTACGCCGCCGGAAGCTCCAGCACCGGGCGACACGGCTCCCAGCGCGAAATACAATCAATACGGCTTCACGTTTGAGCGGTATGGCCCGCGCGTGCCGGCTATCGTGATCTCGCCGCTCGTCCCGAAAAACCTTATCGACCACCGTCTCTTCGACCACTGTTCCATTCCGGCCACATTGGAATCGCTCTTTGGCTTCGGTCCCTTGACGGCGCGCGATGCCAACGCCAACCACTTGGATTCCCTGGTGTCGCTGACGGTGCCGAGACAGGACGCCCCAAAGACGCTACCGGCGCCGGTCGGTGGCGGAACCGCGTTATCCTCTGTCCAAGTGGCGGCCACGCCAGTCTCGGCCACACGGGTCTCGCGCCCCGACGAAACGGTTAACGGCGGGAATCTTCCAGCAGTCGTCCATGCGGCGATGCAGCAGGATTTGTCCGTCACCCCCGACCAACGCCCGGCCATCGTAAGCCGGGTTGCATCCATACAGACGCGCGCGGACGCTATGCAGTACCTTGCCGAAGTGCAAAAGAAGCTGGCGCTGCAACGCACTTTTGGCGTGGTTCGACCGCCGGGATTCTAAACCGACTAAGCGAACAGTAGGCGAACCATGTTCCCTTCTTTCCATGGCCCTCCGCTCCTGCCTGGTCTCTTGCCGCGACCTCGCCGGCACGCTTCTCCTCTATTTCCCGCCGTTGATTCCTTAATTAACATGGCGGCGACCAGTTGCCATGTCGGTCCCGGCGTGTCCCGCCACGGTGCCGGAACGCTGATCATGCAATAATGCCGCGTGTCGGGATCGAAGCTGAAGAATCCGGCGTGCCGCCGTATCAGCCCCTTCCGCTCGTCCGCCGTGGCGACCCCGGCTTCCAGCCGGCACTCCGCCGGGATCTCGGCGATGTCCACGAGTCCTGCAGGCGTCACGAAATAAACTCGTTGGAATAGCGCATCCCGATGCGCCGCTTCAGCGGGTGCTTCAGTTCCGCCAGGAAGTCCGACCGGGAAATCTTGACCTCGTGGCAGACGCGCTTCACGCCCGTGTGTGGGAGGGCGTTCAGGTGTGCTAACTACGTTTTGATCGCCCCCCGGTTGATATCAAGGCTGCGGCACTCAGGGAACTGGCGAGCGCCAGCCCCGCCGCCACCCACAGAACCCTGCGATAGCCGGCAACAAATGCTTCCTCAATCGCTTGCCGCCCGCGCGCATCGCTCGTCTCGGCGGCGGCCAGCTTGGATCTTTGGGCCCCGATTGCCTCCCGCACCGCGGGCGCCAGGGCGAGACTGTCCAGACGTCGCTCCAGATCACTCTGGAAAACGCCGGTAAGCACCGCTCCGAAAACGGCCACTGCCAGCAGGCCGGCGACGCGCGAGACAGCATTGTTGATCCCCGAGGCCGCTCCCGCATAGCTTTGCTCCACAGCGTTCATTACGGTCGTGGTCAGCGGGGCCACGCTGATGGCCATGCCGAGGCCCAACGTCAGCACTGCGGGGAAGAACGTGGTCCAGTAGGGACCGCCGATACCTGGCCTCGCAAACAACGCGAATCCGGCGGCTGCGATCAACGGACCCACCACCAGCGGAGTCTTAGCGCCGTATCGGTCGAGAAGGCCGCCGGACCAGCGCGACAGCAAGAACATCAGCAAGATGAAGGGAAGCAGGGCGGCGCCCGCTTCCGTCGCCGAATAGCCTTGCACCTGAATCAAATTCAGCGGGAAAAAGAAGAGCACGCCGCTCAACGCGGCGTAGAGAAAGAAGGTGAGCAGATTGGCTCCGCTGAAGTCCCTGGAACGGAACAGATGGAGCGGAACCATCGGCGACGATGAGCGCGCCTCCCAATACAACAGCGCAATCAGGACGACGGCGCCCGCACCGTCGGCGACCGGCACTGATTCGATCAGACCAAAAACGATTCCACCGAAGCCGAGCGCAGCTAACAGGCCCCCCAGCCAGTCGAACTGCTGACCTTGAGTACCGGCTCTGCTTTCCGGGACTTTCCACAGAGATAGCCACAGGGCGGCAAGCCCCAGCGGGAGATTGATGAAAAACACCCACCTCCACGAACCGTGCTCAGTGAACCATCCACCCAGCACGGGACCGATCGCCGCGGTGATCGACGTGAAGCCAGACCACGTCCCGATAGCGCGACCGCGCTCCTTCTGGGAAAAACTAGCGCTGATCAGAGCCAGGCTGCCGGGGACAAGCAGCGCGCCGCCTATTCCTTGGAGGCCCCTGGCAATAATAAGCTGGCGAATGTTGGGCGCCAGTCCGCACCATGTCGAGGCTACGGAGAAGAGCACGACGCCTGCGGCGAAGACTTTCCGGCGGCCGTACAGGTCGCCTAAAGATCCACCAATGAGGAGCAGGGCCGCCAGGAAGAGGGCGTAAGATTCCACAACCCACTGAACGTCCGCCAGCGTCGCATGCAGGGCCGATTGCAGCGCCGGCAGCGCCACGTTCACGACCGTGCCGTCAATGAAGGCCATGCTCGAACCGAGGATGGTTGCGGCCAGAATCCAGGGGCCGTCCTTTGTTACCAACTGCTCGCAGGAACCGGCGAGCATCGCGCCTTCGTCGCAAGGAGGTCTGCCGATGGTGGCCATAGTCCATTCTCCACCCGGACTTGACGGCGCAAGCCGCATCGTTAGGCTGATCTGTATTCGCAGGACAGTCACTCGGGCGAAAGAACAGCCTGTCCATGGATGTGATTCGGCTCGAAACGGACCTGTCTGCATCGGGGATGGTACGCAAACGTGAGGCGTGGCTGGGCTGGCGGTGCGAGTGCCTCTCCTCCAGCTCCCGGCGTTGATTGCGCAGCATCGCAGCTACCAGTTGCCAGGCGGGCGGGCGTCTCGCGACAGAAGTGCCGAGAGCCAGGCCCCGAGAACGGCGAGTAGCGCCGGGTGAGGAAAGGGGCAGGCGCGTCTAATGAAACAGTCCGCGACCGGTATCATGGTGATTGTAATTCACATCATGACCCCTTTTTCCGTCCTGGATCTTTCGCCCATCCTGCAGGGCAGCGACGCCGCGCAGTCCTTTCGCAACACTGTTGATCTCGCGCAGCATGCCGAGAGATTGGGCTACCGCCGTTACTGGCTGGCCGAGCACCACAACATGCCTGGGATCGCCAGCGCCGCCACTGCTGTTTTGATCGCGCGCGTCGCGGCCGCCACCTCTACCATCCGCGTCGGCGCTGGCGGCATCATGCTGCCGAATCATGCCCCACTGGTGATCGCGGAACAGTTTGGCACCCTGGAGTCGCTATTCCCTGGCCGGATCGATTTGGGCTTAGGACGCGCACCCGGCACCGATCAGCTGACGGCCAGAGCGCTCCGGCGCAACCTGTCATCCGATGCCGATCAATTTCCCCAGGACGTCGTTGAATTGATGCACTACTTTCAAACCGCAGAAACAGGGCGAAGAGTTCATGCGGTTCCAGGAGAGGGATTGAACGTGCCCGTCTGGATTCTGGGGTCCAGCCTATTTGGGGCCACGCTCGCCGCGGAATTAGGTTTGCCTTTCGCGTTCGCTTCTCATTTCGCTCCGTCCCAGATGGTGGCCGCGCTCGCGATCTATCGGGAACATTTTCAGCCATCCGCGCAGTTGGATCGCCCTTACGCCATGTTGGGGTTTAACGTTATCGCGGCTGACACGGATGAAGAAGCGCGTATCCTCGCCTCGTCTGTGCAGCAGGCGTTTGTGAATTCGCGCACCGGGCGGCCAGCGCGTCTTCAGCCCCCAATACCGGACTACGAGCAGGGCCTCATGCCACATGAGCGCGGCATTATCGAGCAAGTGCTGAATTGCTCGGCAATTGGTTCTCCTCGGACTGTTCGCGAGGGGCTGGAAGCTTTTATCGCTCGGACGGGAGCGGATGAGCTGATGATCACCTCTCACATATTCAGCCACTCGGCGCGGTTGCGGTCGTATGCGATCACGGCGGAAGTCCAGGATGCCATGAGTTGAGCCTCGCGTTCCGGCGTCATCCCCTGTCCAGGCTATGAGGGTTTTTGGGCATTCGGCGGTTAGGCGTGAAGCTGACCTCATTCGGTGGTTAGAATGTTTTCAGGGACGGGCGCCTGGTTGATCCCGGTAAATCCATGATGGGAATCAGGGCCTGCTTGCACGCGCGCTCAGTCCAAGCATGCGTTGCCGAACCGAGGCCCGAACGGTGAAGATTGCGACCTTCAACATCAACAACATCAACAAGCGTCTGGAGAATCTGTTGGCCTGGCTAGACCAAAGTGCGCCGGATGTCGTTTGCCTCCAGGAACTGAAGGCTGCGCAGGAGGCATTTCCCGTGGATTCCCTTCGCGCCCTCGGCTACGAGGCCGTGTGGCGGGGCGAGCGTTCCTGGAATGGCGTGGCCATCTTGGCGCGAGATCAAGCTCCAGTGCTGGTCCGTTCCAGCCTGCCCGGTAACCCGGAGGACTCCCAGGCGCGGTACATCGAGGCGGCAGTGAACGGGGTCTTGATCGCTTCCATCTATCTGCCGAATGGAAATCCTCAGCCTGGGCCGAAGTTCCAATACAAGCTTGCGTGGTTTGAACGCCTCATCGCCCACGCCGCCGGCCTCCTTGCGGCCGGCGTGCCGGTCGTATTGGCGGGCGATTACAATGTGGTGCCGGTGCCGCAGGACATCTATCCAACGCGCTCCTTAGATGACAACGCGCTCATCCAACCGGAAAGCCGCGAGGCCTTTGCCCGAATGCTGGCTCAAGGCTGGACCGATGCTCTGCGGCGATTGTACCCAAATGGGCCGCTCTGGACATTCTGGGATTACAAGCGCGAGCGGTGGGCAGCCGACAAGGGCATGCGGCTCGATCATTTCCTTCTCTCGCCGGTGGTGGCGGAGCGGCTGGTTGACGGCGGTGTAGACCGACGTGTGCGGGGCGAAGAAAATGCGAGTGACCATGCTCCCGCGTGGATCGTGCTGGATGTTTGATGTTGCACTTACCTCCGTTACCGGTGTGGGAGTCGCCGCACCTCAGGCAGCGTTTCCACGGCAGCGTTTCCGGCCCGCAGTTCGCGGAAGAAAAGCCACTCGGAGCGGGAGGCCTGCATCGAGCTCCACGATTTTGAGGCGGACGGCGGCGACGAACACACAAGGGTCGCTGTTAGACATGTTTCATATTGTTGACGAGCGTATCACCTTGCGCCTGCGAGGTAATCGCCCGGCATTCGGCGACAGGTCAAGGGAGAACTTCAAAGACCACACCGTCGCCGTCCGGACCGCCGAAAGCGGCCGTGCCGTACAGATTGCCCGCCGCATCCCTCACCAGCCCGGTGAGCGGACCAATGCCGCGGGCGCCGTTGCCAAAATGGGCCGGAATGGTCTCCGTATAGCCGCCGCCAGCGGGTATCAGCTCATAGACTGTCCCGCAGCCATCAGTGCAGCCGGTGACGGTACCGCCGCCATTCATGGTCGTGCCATAGACATCTCCGGCCGCATCCAGGATCGCGCCGCCATACGGGCGTATTCCGTCCTGGCCGCTCCTGAAGGTGTGGATTACGCTTTCCGTCCAATCGCCGCCCGGGCCAGGCGTGAGTTTGAAGACAACGCCATCGCCTTCATGATCGCCGCCGCCGACGGTTGTACCATAGAGGTTGCCTTCGCCATCGAAGACCAGGCCGGAATACGGACTGCACCCATCGGCCGCGCATTTGAAGCTGTATAGCACGCTCTCCTGCCAGCCGGCGGACGCGGACGCCAGCTTAAAAACCGTGCCTCCGCCGTTGGGCGCCGCGCCGCCATAGAATGTGGTGCCGTAAAGACTGCCTGCCGCATCGAAGATCAGCCCGGATTCGGGGTTCCAGCCGTCGCTGTGATTGTTGGTGAAATTGTGCAGGACGGTTTCCTGCCATTCGCCACTGGCAGTGGGCGTCAGTTCGAAGACCGTACCGCAGCCGGTTGCCGGTCCCGCGCCGCAGCCGGTGCCGGTGCCTCCTCCGGCGGTTGTACCGTACAAATTGCCCGCCCCGTCGAAGACCAAGCCGCCTTGCAGATCGCCACCGTCATGGCCGCCATCCAAGGCGCCATTGAAGTTATGGAGTACGGTTTCAGTCCAACTGCCGTCCCCGTTAGGAGAGAGCTTGAACACCGTGCCGGATGCTCTGCGCGCACTTTGGCCGCCGCTATAGGTAGTGCCATATAGATTGCCCTGCGCATCGAGGATCAAGGGAGCCTGCGGGTTCTGCCCGTCAATCAAGGGGCCCTGAAAGCTATGTATGACACGCTCGGTGAAGCCTCCGGTTCCGTCGGGCGTCAGTTGAAATATAGTGCCGCAGCCGTTGAGGCATGCTATCCCGGTGCCTCCCGCATAAGTCGTGCCGTAGAGATGGCCGGCGCCATCGAAGATCAAGTTGGACTCCGGCGCGGCGCCGTCCGGGTTACCGCCGAACGCATGCAGCACCTTCAGTGTGGCACCTGGGCAGACGCCGTGCAGAAGCAGCACAGCCGCGCAGGCCGTAATCATCCGCTGCATCGATTCACCTCGCGAAGAAAAGTATCGCACCGGATTGCAGGCGCGAGAAGGCCTTCGACAGAGAGTTCACAATCATTTTACAAGATCGACAGACGCCCTTCCGCCCGCTCATGCGAGCCTCTCGGGCCCAGTTGTGCCGTCCTTTGATTGTGCCCAGCGCAGAACGAACAGCCCGGTTTATCGAACCGATGCTCCTGCTGCGCACCGATAAGTTGCCCGAGGGCGACGGCTGGCGGTACGAGGTCAAGTTCGACGGCTATCGGGCGTTGGCGATCAAGACCGGCGGACAGGTCCGGCTCCGGTCCCGCAACGACAAGGACTTCACTAAACGCTATCCCGGCGTTGTGGCAGCACTGAAGGAGTTGCCGGATGAAACTGTAATCGACGGAGAGGTGGTGGCGCTCGACGC
>JBEKPZ010000059.1:0-33913 GCA_049520215.1 Bryobacteraceae bacterium
GATTCCTTGCCAATCAAACGCTCCTGATCCTGGCTTCTGTTGGTCATCGATGTGCTGTACGTTCAACTGCGGCCTTGTTGTTCGTTCGTTCCCCGGTAAGCGTTCGGCAGCGCTTGGGCGACAATCCAGTCTTTTCGCTCAACGTTTCTGACCTGCCGCTGTCTCCTTTAGGTTCACACGGTTGCGGAATTTGTCAAACAGTGCGGGTTCCGCTACAGGCGGTTGCGTCAATGCACATCCTAAACTATTGAGTCCGTTTCGCTCCAGCGACCAGAAACGAGCCGCCATTTAGATACGAGAACATCGACCCCACACCAATACCCCCGTACAGATGATACGCAGACCAACACGCACCTTCCCGCCCAGAACCGGCACCACCCACCGTGAAACCGCCAGCGCCCACCCGAGCCGACTTTCAATTTGTAACAGTCAGCGCCAGGGCGGTCGGCCAAGATCTACTCCGAGACCATCTTTCTCGCAAGTAAAGTAGAACTCGACTACGTTGCGGGCCGAATCGTCGGTAGCGTGGCGTGAGGCCCAAAAGAACATCAAAGCCCACGTCGCCCAGTACACAAAGCCGGTTCTCGATGCGTTATCACCAGACGGACTCAAAGTGCCTACGCATTCGACCAGACCAGGATTTGCGCAGGCGAGAATGGAGATGCACCAGAGATAACGCCGTGGCCAGTACAACACCATGCTCAATGGCGTGTCAACCGCCAACCTCTATAGGCGTATCGACAGACTTAGACGACCCCGACGTTGAGTTTCACTGGAGATGAACCTCGCTGAGTGCTTCGCACCGGTCCCGGACTTCGTGGTTCGCCGTCCAGAGATTCTAAGAGTATTCTTTAAGTATTAGTATTTCTTTCTGCGTACATTCGTGATTGTATGCCGATTCTGAGATTTGTCAAGCCGAGTTCTGCCAGCAAAACATGATGTATCAATCGTCCGAATCGGTCGTGACTTGACAGCCTTCGATTCCATGTCACACTAACTTCAATGAACAGACATTTAAGCAAGCAGTACCAAGTACTACTTGAACAGATGACGCCACTCTACACTGTTGTACGAGTCACGGCGACGGATGAGGAAGACGCCCAGGACAAAGCGCTGGCCGCAGTCGAGGACTTCCAGCACGACCGCCTACCAGATGATGGCATATGGTCCATAATTCCGCCAGTTGACATCTTTTCGCCGACTGAGGACGGGGAGCCGACTGTGCTTGAAATCTCGGCGGTAGACCCGGACGCCTCCGACCAACCCAGTTCGAGCAGCACGGTACTGCCCGACGAAGTTAGTTTTTGTCTCGATGATGCGACCATGCAGTTCGATTCCCATTGGCGCAGATGACCGTTTCCCCAAACCAGTTGTATGAGCATCCACCAAAGACCAGCAGTAACATTACTAAACGCCGCACGCCACCACTTCTGCGGAATCGGCACACGGCGCACGAAGTTGGCGCTGAACAAATTGAGCAGGACATCGACCTTCGCCCGAGCCTTACGAGTTGCCCTGGAAATTGAAGACCAGAATCTCACAGCCAAGAAATACCACGGCGGCGACATCGGCGTGTACACATACGACCGGATTGCCTACTTCAACAAATACGATGCCATCATGCAGTTGGTCGAGATCTGCAAATTGGAAGGCTGGAAGTGTGGTATTCAAAAATCGACCGTATTCGGAGCATCACACGTCGTCGAGTTGCCAGAGATGGAGCAAATCTCATGGCACTTCTCACCACCATCGAACCACGTCGTGCCAGAATACGACGGCGTATGGGATCAAAAGCAGAATTCCACTCTGCGAAAATTGGAAAAGGCCATCCAGCCGCTTTTGAAGGTTGCACAACTAATAGAGGGCCGAGCGGTGTCCCAACATGTCCGACAGCAAGTGCTCTTGACAGATCCTATTTTCATGGTGTCATAGAAGTACACCGGCAGAAACACGCTGCTGGCATCAAGAGGAAGAATGAAAGAGAAAGACACATTACACATGGGAATGGCTACGCTGGATTCGAAGCTGACACCTATGAGCGAAACAATCAAAAGTAATGCGTACAGCAAGGGTGAAGCGGCTGGTGCCGCATACATCGAGGCTAACCCTGGTGCGGTATCAGACGAAGACTTGGAGATCACGGGTTGTCCGTATTCTACATCCGTGTTTGTCGATATCGGCCAGCGGTTGGAATGGCTGCGGGGCTACTTCGCCTACGTTGTTGCTGCGATTCACGCTGACTGGGAAGAGAGACGAGCATTCGACGACGGGAACGCACCTTTCAATGATTGCGATTGCGAGTTGTGCGAACAGGCTAGATCGGCGCTAGACAACGAACCCGACGAAGCACCCGCCGAAGTGCAGAAGGTGACCGCATGACCGCACCGAAAGCCGCAATGTCAAACAACACAAAAACTATGCTTCACACTCAAGGTGTATTTGTCGCACCTGAAAAGACAGAGAATGCATCTGAACTGGTCACGGTCGTTGTGACTATGCAACAACAAGTGCCGATGGAAGCTACCTTCAAAGTCACGGTGCCACGCAAAGATGCCGAAAACCATGACGTGCTCCTGAAAGCCTGTGACGAACAAGAACAAGAGCAGGATGTTTTCGGCTACTATCAGCCTCAAGCTGGAGAATGGCACTACGACGGTGAACTGCAATATGCGGATATTGATGTTCTTGGCGCAGAAGTCATCTACTCCGAAATCACCGGGGTGGTTGAACCCGACGAAGACGAAGACGAAGACTAACACAAGGAATTGTGTGAACAAGAAAAGACCGTGGGCAAAACGAAAAGCGACGTTCAACTGATAACGAAGATCGAGCCAAGGTTTGCCATTCTCCGTGCGAAGTTGCTGGAACACGGCGGAAAGCAGATCGTCCCGCCGTGCAGTTGGGTTGATGGCCAGTTGGTAGTAAACTCCGACCCGGACTTGGACGCCCTGGTCGATCACGGGCAACTGATGATCGGCCCAGTCGTCTGAGGATCACGAGGTACGGAGCCGAACCGCTGCCACCAAAACATGTCCCGGCTTTGGTTTTTGAAGAGAAAGGGAGATGCGCTCTTTGGAATCGGGACCGGCTACTGTTTTCTTGACGATGGTCTCTGGCGTCAGCATTCCTGGGGCGTTCGCAAGAAGGGGCTGTTGGAGACCTTGGGCGAACGAGACAGGTATTTTGGAATTGTAAATGATCGGCATCGAGGCCGACGTGTTTGCGTTTCGAGCGCTCTACGACGATAATCCAACATCAGAGCTTTTGCGAGACGCTATATCGAAGAGATCGGCAGAAGATCCATCGTTCAATGACAGGATGGTGGACGAACTGAACCGGCGCTGTCAAAAGTCAGGATGACGTACAACGAATTAGTTAAAGCCCTTGCCGATTGTGTAAGATTGTCAACTCAACCAAATACGCCTAAACCTGATACGTCTTTGTGAGTGACAGTGTGAAAATCCGTGTCATTCTATGAACATGAGCCGAAAACCACATGCAAACCGCACGCAACCAGAAACGAATCGCAGCGAGGCGTAGGCAATCCCCGGCCCAACCAAGGGGAGAAATGAAGAGAATACCCAATCACGCACTGATACCACCGACTGCCGCCCTGGAACCCATTGATTTCTGGGCAAGCCTAACCGCCGACGAGATAGGTCAGTTGTTTCACCTGTCGCCCACCAAAGCCACGCCCGACGAGGTAATGAAAGCTCGACTGAGTGGTTTGGCGTGTGCACTTTTAGATTTGACAAAGCTGCCAGGAATGCTACTCTGAAGAACTGGGCGGGTGTGGATGTGACGCAAATCGTCGCCGGGTTAGTAACCCTCATGAATCACCGCCCACAACATAAAGGACTATTCAATGACAATATACGAGACTGGACCCCCTATAGTAGTAAAGCACCTGGACACGGCGGAACAGAAAGAGGCTTATTTGAAAACTCTATCCGACGATGAACTAGCCGAAATGGCTGACACTTATATCGGCTGCATTAGGCACTATCCAGAGTTACAGCGCCAATTAGTCGCAGTGTCGAACTGGTACGCCGAAAGTGTATCTGACAAGATGACAGTGCCTTCGACAATTCACACGTTGATTTTGATCGGCCAAGAACAAGCCGCCCGCAAGGAGAGCAAATGAGCGAGTTTATTGATCCGATTGTGAGGAAAACTGCGATTGTGAGGAATGCACGAATGAATCGTTGGATACCCAGAGTCGGTGAACAGATTACGATAAAAGGCGAATATCTTGGTGACGGCCTGGAACGCAAAACTGTCACCGGGATCGTAGAGCGCACATCGAAAACAAAGTGCGGACCCGGTATGATCGAGATCTGGTTGCGAGGCATTGGATACTGTGGTGCCTGCGAAGACGGCTGGATAATCATCACCCGCTGAACCACGCCGCCCGGTCTCGATCCCATGTCCTGGAACGTTCCTTTTTTGAACTGTTCGCCGCCTCGAATCTCGCATGGTCAGGCTTGGAGACGCAGTTCAAGAAAGGAAGATGGGGTTGGTGGCGGAAGTACCCGTGGCCGACGTGCTTTCACACCGTCGTCGCCGATGGGGAGCAGCGGAGATCTTCCCGGCGAACAGGCTTGGGAACGCTGAAGCCTGGATGCCCGCCAGTTGATTTCAGCGGACAAGAAAGGTTCAGGATGAAGCGCCACCCTGCCTTCACGGGCCGGTCGAGAATTTTGTATGCTTGGACCCGGCACTGTGAATGACCGCCTGAAGTTTTTGAGATCCCAACTCGAACACCGTAAGAACAACCGGTGAATACCCGCTGAAATCCGCCGCCCCGGTCGAAGCACGAGGGCCAACGCTGACGCTGTAGGGCCGCTGGCACCACGAAGTACGGCAACGACTGCGGTGTCATATGCACGGCATCCAACAGATATTATTCAGCCGATGAAGTTACTATTGTGTGCGTCATGACACTATTGTACAAAGCAGAATTCGGCAGGGACACGAAACTTTGGATGAGCGAATCGAAGCCGCAGAGATCAAGGCGTTGTCGGCTGTGCGGTAACTGAAAACGGCGGCGACTCCCCTGTCAACGAAGGAGCCGCCGCCGTCCAGAATCCACCGCAAACGTATGCTGATTCCTATGAAACAACAACCCTGTTAAGCGCCCGACTCAGTACAGGCGACGATCGTTCCCAGGATCGTTTCGGGGCGGCTGTGCTCGAACGTGTCCCGATACAGAGTACCGACTTTGGTCAGAAAGGAGGTCCTCTTCCAACCAAGTTCGTTCAACAGCGACCGGTGTACTTCAGTCGGCGATAGGAAGAACGTGGCGTTGATTCATACAAAACCTCCAGCACGGCCTTATAAGTGTGCTGGTGGTTTTCCTTTTCCTCTGCCAATTCGTCGAACCAGTGCATCGCTTAATCTCCTTTCAAGTGTGAAAGTGTTGCGGGCGGGTTTACCTTGTAATCGGACTTCTTGATGCCGATTGCAGGGTCGCCAACGTGGTGCGCCTTACGGAAGAATCTACCGGCAACTTTACCGAACAGTGGTCGCTCTGTGGTGTAGACAGCAAAGTTACCCCGGATGATACCGTAGGCCCGCCGCACGCCGGTCTTCTCGACACCGCCAGCTTTACGAATGACGGTTCTCATAGGGTTGATGTTGATGACGCTGTACACCGCTGGCTCTTTGCCTTCATGTTTCCTTTTGAAACTTTTCACCAGCTTGGGCGGCTTCTCTTGACGCTCCAGCACGATGTTCTTACAGTGCATGAGGTCTTGGGTTAGCAGGACAAGTACGGTGGGTGCGCTGATGACTTGTTCTAGCTCTTCTTGCGTTTCGTTTGCGCCGGGTATGAAACCCTTTAACAGAAGTTTACCGGTCGGATCTTGTTCGACCCACCAGGAATTCGTCAGTTTCAGTTTGTTGTCTTCGTTGTCCCAAAGTGTTAGCGCCCAACAGCTATCGAAATCAATGGCCCAGACCGCTCCTTTTTGACCGGTGCTGGTCTGAAACTCGAACCACATCTGCGGAAACGACGGTTTGACGTTCGGAAACACATCCAATGAAAGCGGCACTCCTTCGGGGTTTAGTGACGCAGCCCAATCGGTTGCCATCCACTCAGCGACGTTTTGTACATCGATAGCGACCGTATCATTTAAGAATGTCATCATCGCCGCACGGTCTTTCAGCAACTCCGGCCATTCCTCCTGGGCGCACTCCAAAACCACGAGATCGCCCAGGCGTGCTTGATCGATCAGTTTCATTTTTGGTCAGCGCCGTCGTCCTTTCAATTTGAAACTTTTGGCACGAGGAAGAGTTTGGCCGGTTCGTTGAGCTTCGCCCGCAACCACTCCTGGTAACGCCGCTCTTCGCCTTCAGGGTCCTTCTCGATGCGATCCCTGCGTTGGCCGAGAATGCGGTCCAGGTCCTTCAGCCATTGATCGCCCGTCGTCATTCGGTGCATCTGTCGCCCTCCATTACCAACGCAAAAGGTCTGCCATTTCTTCAGCGTGCCTCTCCCGCACGACCCTTTGTGCGTAGTCCAGGCATTCTGCTAGGTGGCCGGTCGGTCTCGGATGACCTTCTTTCGACATCCTGTCCAGCCCGGTGAAAACCAGTTTCTTCAAGCTGCCGGTACCGTAGAGCGCTCCAGTTTCCAAAACCGACAACGGAAACTCTTCAGCAGCAGCCACCTGACTATAAGATCTGGGTTGGCCTGAGCCAGTACTTCTATGACCTTGTGACGATTGTCGTCTTCACTCTGCATGTGTCACACTCCATCGTTATTATATGCGGTCGTCGTAGCGGCTGTCAATGGTTGTCGTAAGTGGCGCCGGTCGAGTTATCCAGTGGTCCATCACTTAGTACAAGGTTACGCTTAGAATGTATGAGGCAACGAAGCAATGATACGAACGAACGAACGCTTCGTATCTGTGAATGTATGAACCAACGAAGCAATGATACGAATGAACGAACGCTTCGTACCTTTGAATGGTACGAACGAACGAAGGTCCATACCAAAATGCGAACGAGGGTGTTATCTATTCATCTCAGCTAAGTTCAGCTGCTTTGGGGTCATCTCAGCTACTGTGAGATACAAAACCTTACACAACCTTCGCCCATCGTCTCTTGCGTAAACTGTATTTGTGTGGTTGCCATTGACGCCCCACCGAAATCAGGCTATAAGTCGAGCATGAGCCACCGTCACCGTCCACCACTACCGGATTTTCTCATCGGATGGGAAACTCCAGACCTCACCCCGGAAGAGCGAGAGCGCCTGCTGCGAGAGATCAAGGCTGGCGAGTCCGATTCATTGGAGAGCGCCAAGATTCAAGGTGAGAAACTTATGCAGCTAAATCTGCACTGGTCCGAGTTGAACATTAAGACAATCGGCATGTCCCGCACGACGGCATATCGGAAGATGCGGTTGTGTCGTGATCTAAGAATGAAAGATTCGGGTTGGGTGAAGCCTTGCCGGTGGTCTCCGTGTTCGATGATCCTGGAAGCGACGACTAAGGATCTCGACTTATTTGCCGCCATGAAAGCCAGCCCTAGCGTCAACGATGAACTCGTGTCTGAAGACCAGATCAAACACTTCATCCGGGCTTACAGAATCAAGACATTCAAATCAGAACAAAAGGAGCAACCCAAAAGAATGGCTAAACCGACAACCAAACCGGAAGGCGACTTGTTCAATGTCGTGACATGGTGCAACGCTCTGTATGCGATGGAGCGAATACCGGACAACTCCATCGATCTGGTACTGACTTCGCCGCCATATGCCGAACAGCGAAATGGTTTCTACCCAGGCATCCCGGCGAGGTTCTATCCGACATGGTTCACACAGTTCATGACGGCGTTTTATGCGAAGTTGAAGGTCGGTGGGTCGGCGTTGTTCGTTATCCGGGCCAATATCGTTGACGGTAGGGTCCTGCCTTGGCTACTCGAATCGAGATTGAAGGTCCAGCAAGCCGGTTGGATCGAACCCGGCGAAATGATCTGGCACAAGAAAGACGGCGGCAACAAAGGCAGTCATTATGTATTGCGGCCAACCTGGGAACACATCCTTTGGTTCGGGAAGCCATTCGAACGCCAGTACATCGACCGGAAAGCGTGCGGCACATGGTCAGAGAACATCGGCTACGTCAGCAGCAATCGGTTCGGGCTGGACGGTGGTGTATCCGAGAAGACCGAGGGCATCGCCAACCAGCCTGATGTGTTCGAAGCGATGATGGGCGACATGGAAAAAAGGCTTGAGGAAAAGTATGGCATCGATCATCCGGCCATGTTTCCGCCAACCCTGGTCGATAAGCTCATTCGAACCTTTTCACCCGAAGGCTCGACAGTTTTTGATCCATTCGTCGGTTCGGGTACGACGGCCCTAGTTGCGAAACAGTTGAACCGGCAGTTTATCGCCTTCGACATTATGCAAAGTTACGTGGATCTCGCTAACTCTAGGTTGGCGTGCGAGTACAAATATCGACCGGACAACATCGTCATCCGGGGATCGTTTGAGGGCGAAGAGTAGTCGCCGCCCGGTCTCGCAGGGTCGTCGCAGAGGGGTCCAGGATGCCGTGTACGGTGTTGGTGAGGGTTGGTTGAGCGTTCGTTAGCAGCGCTCGATTAAACGGCAAGCATTCGAAGCGCCGGTATCAACAAAAAAGCCGGATCGTGAAAACCCGGCTGTTGAAAAATTGGAGCCACCTTCCGGGGTCGAACCGGAGACCTCATGATTACGAATCAAGCGCTCTACCAACTGAGCTAAGGTGGCGGAATCCATATTCTACCGCATCTGGCGGCGTTGCATCACGGCAGCGGCCTCGGTGTTGTACAGGGCTTCCGGCAACAATCCGGCGTCGAGCGCTTCCTTCAGGTCCTTGAGTTCGGCCTTCCAATCGAATGGTGCCGGTGCTGGTGGCGGCTCCGGCGTCGAGACCGGTTTCGACTTCGCTCCGAATGCCTCACGGATGCGCTTCACATGCGCTATCGAAGCTGCATTGTACAAAGTTGCCATTTCGTCGGTATCGTGCCCCATCTGCGTCTTGCGGTCGTCCTTGTTCACACCGTGTTCGTCGAGCAAGTTGCTGGCAGTGCGGCGGGCATCGTAGAGAATGGTGCCTTTCGGAAGGCCGCACGCTTTGCATACCCGCTCCCATTCCGTATCCAGAGTATCCGCACCAAAGCGCTTTCCATTCAGGTGGAAGAACCATTTGCAATCCGGGTAGTCTCGTTTGGTCTCCGCTTCCCAGTCCTTCAACGTCGGCAGCACTTGGTCTACTAGCGCAACAATCTTCGGCTTGTTTGTTTTGGCGGCGGTCTTGTGGTTGCCGACGAGAATCCGTGGAGCGTCGTCAACTGGGTCATCCAGGAGCACGTCGTCACGCTCGACCCACCGTGCCTCTTTTGGCCGCAATCCGGTGTACACCATCGTCATGAAGACCACTTTGAACTGCGGCGTGGCGTGGTCTACGATGCCCTGAATCTGGTCATCGGTGTAGTCGCCGCTGCGTGCCGAGTTCCTTTCGCCTTCATAGTCGAATGGGTATTCCTTGGGAAGATGATCGCCCCGTACTTTGTCATCCTTCCATCCACGACGTAACGCAGCACGGAGCAACCGGAACTCGCCATTGATCGTCGCTGGTGATGCGCCTTCTTTCACACGCAACTGCTGGTATTGCTCCAGATTTCCGGCAACGTCTTTGGGCCTCAACTTTCCGAACACTGGTTCCAGGTGCAGTTTGATCTGCGGCTCCGCACGGTCGCTGTTGGTGCGCTCTTCGGTGACGTACTCGCCCTTCTTTTGCTCGTTCTTCTTTAGATGGGCCACGTACCGTTTGAAGAGCGCAGAGACGGTGAGGTTCCGCTGAATTTTCGACAGGCCCAACTGCTTCGATGCTTCGGCGATTTTTTCTTTCTTGAAGTCATCGAGTTTGCGAAGCGTGACGGCGGGATCGTCGATCCGCCATTCCGTAGCAAACACGAATTTCTCTCGTTGGACACGGATCGCTAGGTAGATCACGCCCCGCTTCAGATACCAGCCTTGGTTCTTGGGTAGTTCCATGCTCCAAGCATATCACAGTGGTAGCGTTGTGTCTACCGAACGTGCCCCGGTAGCCGAATCGGTAGACGGCTAGACCTCGGGATGCGCCAGTTTGTTGAGCTTTACCGCAGGTCCACAAGTCGTTGATTTTAGGTCCAACAGAAGTAGATGTATCTATGTTATCAATAAGTTATAGATGTAGCTACAATTATGCAGCGTGGCAAGCAAAAGTACTTGTTGGCTGGCAAAACAGATTCGTGATCAGCAGGTCTCCGGTTCGATCCCGGAGGGTGGCTCCATTCTAAATCATTCAATCCAGGAAGGTTAGTGGTAAGATCTCAGGTCTCTTGTGAGGCCATTTTGGGCGGTACGCCCGAAACGATGACTACCTTAAACCGCCGTATAAGGTAAGCCCGGGGCTGGCACAGCATGCGTCACGGCGTGAACCAAGAACATTCCCCCAAGAGAAACCCCGGTCTTCCCAAGTGACGCATAGATCAAAACCACGGGATTACTGGGTCTGCGAGCCCCCGTGTCCTGGGGATAGATGACCAACACGCCCAGCGGAAAGATAGGAAGCGCCCAAGCCATGAACTCGCCTGCCCCCCAAGAATTGCGCGAAGACTTCCGGAATTACTGAAGTAGGCCCAGTAGGCTCCGGGCAAGAAAGCAAGAACCGCAACCAGAAGGGAGAGGCTGTACAGTTGGTTTGCTCGCCTTGTCGGCATGACATCCGATGATTGCAACATTCCTGACCCTTGCCCAGCATGCACCCGTCAGTCCCTTCTGTCGGCTGGCGAGGGATCGCGGAATGGCTCGGCGGCGGCAAGCGGCGGCGCCATTGCGGCGGCTAAAAGAAACGGAAGAACGATTCGCATTGCTTGCGGTCTCCTATAAATGCTTTAAGATATGCTTATCATAAATCGCTACAAAGCCGGAGTGCTAAATATGAAACTGACTTCGTCCTTTCTGGCGGCGATAGTCGCCACCAGCATGACCGTGACGCTCCCCGCGCAGGTGAAGGAGCGCCCGATTCCCCGCATCGTGAAAAAGGACGGACGCTTCGCGCTGTTCGTCGACGATGCGCCCTATCTCATGCTGGGCGCCCAGACACACAACTCCAGCGATTGGCCGGCCACGTTCGCAAAAGTGTGGCCTGCCATGGAGTACCTGAACGTCAATACCGTTGAAATCCCGGTCTACTGGGAGCAGTTTGAACCGCGGCAAGGACAGTACGACTACACCGCGATCGACAAACTCCTGGCCGAGGCACGCCAGCATCGCGTGCGCCTGGTGGTGCTTTGGTTCGGCACCTGGAAAAACGGCAGCCAGCACTACATGCCTGAGTGGATGAAACTGGCTCCCGACCGCTATCCGCACATGGTAGACAAAAACGGCCACGCGGTGGACTCGCCTTCGCCCTACGCCACCGCATCGCTTGAAGCGGACAAGAGTGCGTTCGCCGCCTTCATGCGGCGTCTCAAAGCAACCGATCCGCAGCGCACCGTCATCATGGTTCAGGTGGAGAACGAACCCGGCGCCTGGGGCAGCGTCCGCGATTACTCGCCGGCCGCCCAGAAACTCTTCGAAGCGCCGGTGCCCCCGGAAGTCATCGACGCCATGCATCCGACGGCCGCTCCGCCATCCGCGAACTGGCAGGATGCCTTTGGCTCTGAAGCCGAAGTCTGCTTCCATGCCTGGTCGGTGGCGAAATATGTTGGGCAGGTCGCCGCCGCTGGGAAGGCCGTCTATCCTCTGCCGCTGTATGCCAATGCGGCTTTGCGCGATCCGCTCAAGCCAGGGGCGCCCGGCAGTTACGAAAGCGGCGGCCCCACAGACAATGTGCTCCCCATCTGGAAAGTGGCGGCGCCCGCGCTGGATGTCCTGGCGCCGGACATTTATATGAACAACGACGCAGCGTATCTGAAGGTGCTCGAACTCTATCATCGCGACGACAATCCCCTGTTCGTGCCCGAGACCGGCGGCGCCGGCAATGCCCGGTTCTTTTTCTCGGCGCTCGGCCTGCAGGCCATCGGATATTCTCCGTTTGGCATGGATTACACCAGGACCCGTAGCGTGGCTGAGGAATCCAAACCACGGGAAGAGTTCCTGACTCCCTGGGCGATGAACTACAAGTTGATCGGCCCGATGCAGCGGGAAATCGCCCGCCTCAATTTCGAAGGCAAGCTCCAGGCCGTGGCCGAGCAGAAGGACAAGATCGACGATACACTGCCGTTCGGCGCTTGGAACGCAACGGTGTCGTATGGAGCGACCCGCAACAATCGCGCCGTGGGGAACCCGGAGCCGACGGGACGCGTTTTGGTTGCCCAGCTTAAAGACAACCAGTTTCTGGTGGCTGGATACTTTTGCCGCGTCGACTTCAAGCCGGCCGCCGCCGAGCAACACCGCCAGTTCCTGCGTGTCGAAGAGGGAATCTACGAGAACAGCGTCTTCAAGTTCCTGCGCATCTGGAATGGCGACGAAACGGACTGGGGCCTCAACTTCGGCGCGGAGCCGCTGGTGCTGCGCGTGTCGCTCGCCACCTATTAGAGGCTGAGAGATGAGAATCGTGAAATCGCAACTCGGAACCACCGCAGTGGCAGCCGTGGTCATCGTCTTGGCCTGCGGCGGCCCCGCCTATGCCCAGCAGGCGGGACACTACCAGAACTTCAACAGCGCGATCTAGGTCGCCATGGACACCATTGAGCGCATGGCGGACGATCCGAAATTCATGCAGGACAGCTTCGATGTCGTGCATGCGCACATCAAGTTCAACAAGGTCTGGCTGGAGGCCGACCGCTGGAACCAGGAGATCTCCGAAGCCGATGTCCGCAAGCTCTGGCTCGCACGGCACGGCGGCCTGCTGGCGCCCTATGCTGCACGCTCGCGCATTAGTTCGACCTGCTCGCGAAGCAGTTCCTCCTTGCGCCGCATCGCCTCCTGTTGCCGGCGTTCGGTCAGCCGGCGGCGGGAAATTGGTGTAGACTATAAAGACAAGAGCGGCAAATGGGGATTCCGGATTAACTCTGCCAGGTCACCCTTCGTGGCATACCAAAAAGGAGAAAAGAAATTCAATGATTGTAAGGATGCGGTCTATCGCGATAGCGGCGGCAATAATATCTGGGTTTGCCGCCTCGGACAACCTGGTTGCATCGTGCTCCACCCCGGTGGTCACTTATGAGGCTTCGGGGGGATTTGGAAGTAATGTGATCAAAGGCCAGGACGCATTCAAGCTGGGAGGCCAGCCATTCACCATCGCTCTCTTTGCTTGCGAGGCCAGGCGGCCGGCCCAAACGGGACCGGACTATGCCGCCTATTCTGACATCGCGTTGAAGGGCACCGTCAAATCCGCCCTGATCACGACGCCGTACACCATAAGACCCACACCCATGACATTCATATTGGTGAAGCCATCTACCGGCCCGGACTTCGTCGAGGTGGAGGGTAACTTGACCGTATTTGGCAGTTTGATATTTGTCCACGGCAGCATCGCGCTGCCGGCGGATACCCTGACCTCCACCAACATCGCTCCTTTTTCAAAAGTTCCGATCGTCACGGCCAGCTCGGGTTTCAGCTATTCGTACCCGTTGTGGAGGCCTTCCACCGCATATTCCGTTGGGGAGCAGATCGTGGACCCTTCTGGGAACGCACAGAAGGCGCAGACCCCCGGGACCAGCGGGACCACGGTGCCGGCGTGGAACGAGACCCCTGGAGGAACCACCACTGACGGCACGGTAGTGTGGTCGTGCGTAGGGCCTTACGAAGCCACCGAATTGGCCATCATTGGAACCGCGACCGGTTCCGCCAGCCCGCCGGCGGGACCCAAAGCCGGCGCGTTGCTGCACGCCGATGCCGTCGAGGTAATCACGGCCCATGCGGACGGGACGCAATCCGTGCGGCCGCTGCAGGGTGCGCCGGTCGATCTTTTGGCGTCATCGGACAAGGTGATGCTGCGGTTCTACGCATCGGGCGTGCGCGACGCGTCCGAAGTTCACGTGCAGATCGCGGGACAAGAGGCGCCGGTCTTCTATTCCGGGCCGGCCGGCCATTTCCCGGGATTGGACGAAGTCGTCGTGGAACTTCCGCGCAGCCTGGCCGGGATGGGTCAGGTGGACGTGGTGCTGACGGCGGATGGCCAGACGGCCAGTCCCGTGCCTATCCACATTCAATAACTGCCAACCGTCGCGTTTGCACATAGCCCGGCGACCTGCTGAGACGAGGGCATGATGAGGAAGCTATGGGCGATCGTTGGCTCTGCCGTCTTCCTGGTCATCGCCCCCGGATTCGTAGCCGGCCTGGCGCCTTGGTGGATCTCGCATTGGCGAGTCGAAGCTCCATTCTTCGGGTTGCGGCTTTTCCGCCTTGGCGGGGGTCTGCTGATCGCGCTGGGAGTCGTTGGCCTCCTGGATTCGTTCGTCCGATTCGCTCTGAAGGGTGTCGGCACACCGGCGCCTGTTTTCCCAACGCGTCATTTGGTTGTTACCGGTCTGTATCGTTATGTCCGTAATCCAATGTACGTAGCCGTGTCAATCGCGATTCTCGGTCAGGGTTTGGTTTTCGGCAACGTCACGCTGCTTGCGTACGGCGGGCTTGTCTGGCTGCTGTTTCACGTGTTTGTGTTGATTTACGAAGAGCCGGCCCTCAGGGCGAGTTTTGGAACTGAGTACGAATCTTTCTGCGCCGAAGTGCCGAGGTGGATTCCACGCGCGAGAGCCGCGCCTTCCGCGCCCGCGCGCTAGTGTAGTGCGTCCGAAATCCCGGAGAGTATTCAGACGCCCGTGTGGGGCGGCCAATCCTGGCCTGGGGTCCCCTCTGGGGACGCCTTTTCAGGCGGCTGAATAGCCCCCCACGGTGCACATAATCGTCGATCTGCGCGACGCACTACACTAGAATCTTAGTGATGATTCCGACGTCTGGCTCGATAATGCTGTTTGCAGCCTTCGCCGGTGTGGCGTTGGCCCAGCCTGAGGTTATGGCTTGGGGTAACTTGACCGGCGTGCGCGTCGAGGGCCATCTCCTGGAACTTAGTACCAGCATGTGCGTCGCCCAGCCGGAGCTGGCGGGCGTGAGTTGCACCGGCCGCGAGAAACAGCAGAACAATTACTCCCGCAACGGCAAAACCGAAACCGTCACTGTTCGCATTCGCGCCCCGCGCGAGTTCCGCGACCCCACGGGCGCCGGCTGGACGATGAACGCCACGGAGAACGTGGAAGACACCGGCCCTGGCGCCGCCAAAATCGATCTCGAATTCACATCCCCCAACGAGGCCGATATCGGCGGCGCCTTCCTGGGCATCGAACTCCCCGCCTCGATTTTCTCGGGCGGCTCTGTGCAACTCATCGAGCCCGAACCTCCCAGCGCCGCACAAACGTCTCTCGCCGCAGGCATCGCCGAGCGGAATGAATACCTGCGCGCCACCGCCAAGGGCGCGCGCTTCGTGTCCCGCACCCGCCAAATCGACGTGACCTTCAACGAGCCAACTCTGATCATCGTCCGCGACGAGCGCCGCAAAGGCAGCTACAACCTCCAGGTCCTGCTCGCCGTCCTCAACGGCAAAACCACTGCCGGCCAGACCGCCAAGAAGAGCTTCGCTTTCAAAATCACCGGCGAAATCGACAAGGACCCGGTCGAAATCACGCTGGACGCATCGCATCCCGGCCAACTGTTCGACGGCCTCGGCGGAAACTTCCGCCTGCAGAGCGCTCGCACCGATCCTCAGGTGATCGACTACAACCTTCGGAACCTGCGCGTTGCCTGGGGCCGCGTCGAAATGCCGTGGAGCCTCTGGCACCCGGATGAGAACACCGATCCTCTGGCCGCCGGCCGCGCCGGCGCAGTGCATCCACGAGTGCAGCAAGCCATGGAGATGGCCCGGCGGCTGGCGCAAAAAGGAATGCCCATCATGGTCAGCGCGTGGCAGGCGCCCGCTTGGGCGATCCTCGGCGCCAGGCCCGGTCCCCCGCCGCAAGAGGGCCCGCGCGGCAATCCACTCAACCCCGAAAAGATGGCCCGCATCAAGGACTCCATCGCCGGCTACTTGCTGTTCCTCAAGGAGAAATACGGCGTCGAAGCCGCCCTGTTCAGTTTCAACGAATCCGATATCGGGATCAACGTGCGTCAAACCCCGCGCGAGCACGCCGAGCTGATCAAGACCCTCGGCCCTTGGTTCGCCGGTAAGGGCCTCGCCACCAAGCTCGCGCTCGGCGACACCTCCGACGCCAACCCCATCGATTTCATCCAGCCCGCCCTCGACGACCCGGAAGCCGTCAAGTATATCGGCGCCGTGGATTTCCACTCCTGGCGTGGATGCACGGACGAAATCCTAGCCCAGTGGCGCGACGCCGCCCGCGAACTGAACGTCCCCCTGGTGGTCGCCGAAGGCAGCACCGATGCCGCCGCGTATCGCTATCCTCAGATTTTCAACGAGCAGTCCTTCGCTCTCTACGAGATCAATCTTTACCTGCGCATCCTGGCCATCGCCCAACCCCGGTCGATCCTTCAGTGGCAGCTCACCGCCGACTATTCCATCCTGGCCGGCGGCGGCATCTTCAACGACCAGGGCCCGCTCCGCCCAACGCGCCGTTTCTGGAATCTCAAACAACTGGCCGCGACGCCGCCGCGCTCCTTTTCGCTGCCGGTCGCATGCAATAAATCGAATCTCACCTGCGCCGCCTTCGGCAACATCGCGGAAGGCATCTACACCGTCCACATCGTGAACAATGGCGCCACCCGCACTGCCACCCTCACCGGCCTTCCGCCCAACGTAAGACAGATGCGCCTATGGGTCACTGGCGCAGAGCAGGGGATCGAAGAGTCCGGCCCCATCGCCGTCACCGGCGGTCAGGCGCAATTTGCCCTGGCCGCCACCAGCTACACCACCGTGATCGGCGGTACTGAGTGAGGGCGGTTGCCGGTGCGCGAGGCCGACAAGAAAGCTGTTGGCCGTCGTATTATTGTTTATACCCTAATTAAGCGTCCGCGTCCGCTTCTTCCGGGGCGCAGAGGAAACACTATGCCAAGCGGTCGGGCTAAGCCCAAGGACATCGACGATTACATTGCATCGTTTTCGCCTGAAGTTCAGGCGATCCTCGAAGAGATACGGTTGACCATCAAGAACGCTGCGCCAGATGCACACGAGACCATCAGCTACAACATCCCAACGTTCTGGCTGAACGGCGCTTTGGTGTACTTCGCTGCCTTCAAGAAGCACATCGGGTTATATCCTCCAGTCAGGGGCGATGCAAGGCTAGAGAAGGCCATCTCAACCTACGCAGGAGAGAAGGGCAACCTGCAATTTCCACTCGATCAGCCGCTCCCCTACGGCCTAATCGAGAGAATTGTGAAGTTCAGAGTGAAGCAAAACTCAGCGAAGGCGATCCGTTCCACTTGATCGTCGGAAGGGCGCCTCTCACAGCATCTCCCGCGCAATCCGCAGAGCGGCTTCCTTCCCCCGCTCCCCCACCTCACCCACCGGCCCCACGCACGATGGGCACCCGGCCTCGCATTCGCACGCGGCCAGCAACTCCGCCGTCAGCTTCACCAGCCCGTCCGCCATGCGGTAGAGTGGCGCGCTTTGTCCCACTCCTCCCGGATAGCAATCGTAGAGATACAAATTCGGCTCTTCGCTGAACGCTACCCCCAGATCCCGCGGGTCGCACATCAGCAGCAGCGCGGCCACCGTGCGCAGCGCGTTGCCCAGTCCCACCAGGCCGCTCTGCTTTTCCGTGGGTGTCAGGTCCGCGAAGCGCGCCATGAAGTCCGCGGGGAAATGCAGCCAGAAGGCGGTCGTATGCATCTCCTGTTCGGGCATCGAGAGATTGCCCGCGCCCACATTCTCCCCGGTGTAGAACTTGATCTTCTTGAAGCCCACAATCTGGCGATTCACCCGTACGTCGCCGTGACACTTGCGCGCGCCTCCCAACGGCTCGCCCTCGAACTGCTCCAGCGTCTTCACCTGCGTGTAATCGATGGCGTCGGTGTAATAGTCGCAATTGACGCGACGCACGTAGGCTTTGCGCTCCTTGTAATCGAAGCGCTCCACATGATACTGGCGGGCTTCGTGCAGATAGATGGCTTTCTCGTGCAGTGTGGTGAGCGCCGTGGTGAACGATACTTCGGCGATCACCTCCGGCTCGCCGGTGATATCCACCACCACGAAGTTGTCGCTCGAGACGGAGCGCAGGCTGGTGGCGTCGGCGGGATAAGAGTCCGAAGTCCAGTGCCATGCTCCCGCCGAATGATGCAGGAAGCCGGCTTCTTCCAGAAACTGGCACATCTGGGCGGTATCGTGCGCGCCGAACTT
This sequence comes from Bryobacteraceae bacterium, assembly GCA_049520215.1. Lineage (GTDB taxonomy): Bacteria > Acidobacteriota > Terriglobia > Bryobacterales > Bryobacteraceae > Bog-159. The sequence goes on from JBEKPZ010000059.1 coordinate 18,321, forward strand.
CTCGCCATCCTGAATGGGCAGTTCGAACGCGGCGCACTTCAGGTGCGCCAGCAGGATCTCCAGGTTATCCGGGTTGATGTAGGCATGTTCCGGCGAGCGGCCGAAGAAGTAATCTGGGTGCTCCACGATGTACTGGTCGAGCGGCGCGCTGGAGGCCACCAGCACCGCGGCCGATGCGCCCTGGCGGCGTCCGGCGCGCCCGGCGCGTTGCCACGTGGATGCGATGGTGCCCGGATAACCCGCCATCACCACGGCATCCAGCGAGCCGATATCGATGCCCAGCTCCAGCGCGTTGGTGGCGACTACGGCGCGGATTTCGCCGTCGCGCAGCTTGCGCTCGATTTCACGGCGCTCGCGCGGCAGGTATCCGCCGCGGTAGCCGCGCACGGCGTCCTTCGGCAGCGGGCCGCGCTCCACAGCGTCCTTCAAATAGGTGACCAGGAGCTCGGTCGCCAGGCGGTTGTTGGCGAATACCAGCGTCTGCAGGCGGTGTTCGATGAACTCCAGCGCGATGCGGCGCGCCTCGCCGATGTAGCTGCGCCTGATCCCCAGTTGCCGGTTCACCACCGGCGGATTGTAGAAGACGAAAAATTTCTCGCCGCGCGGCGCGCCGTTCGAATCCACAATGCGAAAAGGCAATTCCGTAAGCGCCTCGGCCAGTTCGCGCGGATTGGCGATGGTGGCCGAGCAGCAGATGAAGATGGGCTTCGATCCGTAGAATTCGCACACGCGCTTCAGCCGCCGCAGCAGGTTCGCCAGGTGGCTGCCGTACACGCCGCGATAGTAGTGCAGCTCATCGACCACCACGTAGCGCAGGTTCTCGAACAGCTTGGCCCAGCGCGTGTGGTGCGGCAGAATGCCGGCGTGCAGCATGTCCGGATTGGTGAGCACGATGTTGGCGCGCTGCCGGATGGCCTTGCGAGCGTCCTGGGGCGTATCGCCATCGTAGGTGAATGCCCGGATTTCCGACCCCATTTCGTCGATGGCGGTCTGCAGTTCGTGGAGTTGATCTTCGGCCAGGGCCTTGGTCGGAAAAAGATACATCGCACGGGCGCCGGGATCGGCCAGCAGCAGGTTCAGCACGGGCAGGTTGTAGCACAGCGTCTTGCCGCTGGCGGTTGGCGTGACCACCACCACGTTTTGGCCTTGTTCGATCGCATCAAAGGCCTCGGCTTGGTGGGAATACAACTGGCCTATGCCGCGGTCGGCCAGCGCGCGCCGCAGCGTGGGGTTCACGCTGCCGGGCACGTCTCGATACGTGCCGCTGGTGGCCGGTTCGTGCCGGATGGCCGCATGATGAAAGCGGGTTAGCGCCGCTTCGAGCGTAGGGGATTTCGGGGAAGTCAAGGTCAAGTCCATCGAGTTTCGCCTTTTCTTTGCTACCTTACACGAAAAGCGGCTGGATGACAACCCTGTGATTTACCGGAGAGTGCCGGGACTTGCCGACTATCCCTCGGGGCGGACGAACTCGTAGCGTTCCAAGGTAGCGGCGATATCGTAGGCGGACTCGCCGGAAGCCGACCGGTTGGCGCGCAGCACCTTGCCAATGCAACGCAAACCAATACTGCGGTCGGATGGTCCGCCGAGGCTGATGAGGTATTCGATGGACGCCCCGATGTCGGGTCCCTTCTCGGCGGTGAACAGCACGCCGCCCGAACTGATGTTCTTGGTCAGCCCAGGTTGCATGATCCGTTCCGTCCCGTTGCGGGTGATGGAAACGGGTAATTGAAGGGTGAAGCGTCGACTTCGTCTTTGTTCCACTCTATGTAATCCTAGTTTCTTCCTGAACTAAGGTCAACTAATTATCCGAAAAAACCTCATAATATTAGTACTGCCCGTATGACGAACTTTAGTCCTAATGCAGGACTTTAGTTCCACTTACGAAGCGTAAGCGCGGGAGATAATCCGGCGATGGCTTATCGGAAAACGCGGCTGTCCGGCTAGAAGACGAACAGAATCAGTTGCTTGCCTGGGTCGAGCGGATCGGTACCGGAGTCTGGCGCGTGCAGTGCCCGTAGAGACGATCATAAGTGGCCGGCAACGGAAAGTTGTGGACCGCGACTTTTCAGCCGCTGGCTTGTTTGCGCATCGGAGTAACTGATGCGCCCCGCCGCCGGGTTTCCTAAACTCTCCACTTGGATTTGACGATTAGGAAGTCGTGAGTTTTCCGCTCCAAGAGCCGTCCTCGGAAGGCCATATTCAACCCGTGGCCGGCCCGCGGCCGGTGAACGGGCACAAGGCGGCGATGCAATGGGACGCGCTTCTGCGGCAGCTCGCCAATTCTCTGCCGGCCATGGTTTGGATGTGCGGAACCGATGGGCAAGCCACGCTGTTCAACAAACGCTGGCTCCAATTTACCGGATGTACGTTGCAGCAAGCGCTGGATGGCGAATGGAGCGCCGGGGTGCACCCGGACGATGCAGCGGGGCGCCTGGCGGCGCATTGGGAGTCGCTCCAGTCGCGCACGCCATTCGAAACGGAATACCGGCTGCGCCGGGCGGATGGAGAATACCGCTGGATGCTGGACCAGGGTGCACCGCAGTTCAATACGCGCGGCGACTTTCGCGGTTACGTGGGTTTGGCGATCGACATCACCGAGCGCAAAAGCGCCGAAGACGAATTGCGCCGGCTTTCCAAAGCGGTGGAGCAGAGTCCGGCTAGTGTAGTCATCACCGATCTGAATGGGAGCATCGAGTACGTCAACCCCAAATTCACGGAACTGACAGGCTATACGATGGCCGAGGTTCTGGGCCAGAATCCCCGGTTTCTGAAGTCCGGCGAGATGCCGGCCGAGGAGTATCGAAAGCTGTGGCAGACGATTCAGACGGGAGAGTGGCGGGGCGAGCTCCACAACCGCAAGAAGAACGGTGAGTTGTACTGGGAGTCCGCCTCCATCTGCCCCATCCGCGACGCATCTGGCAAACCGGGGCACTACCTCGCCGTAAAAGAAGACATCACCGAACGCAAGAGAATGGAAGTCGCGTTGCGCAGGTCGGAAGAGAGATTCCGCATCGCCGCCGAGGGCACCGGGATTTGCGTTTACGACGCGGATCTGGCCACAGGCAAAACCGTGATCGACGGTTCGGAGCCTTTTCCCGGCGGCCTGCGGTCGATAGATGCCTGGGCGGGCTCGATCCACCCGGACGACCGTGAGCGCGTGATGGCGGCAATCAAGCGGCGCCGGGCAGACCGCCAGGGATTTCAAGAAGAGTACCGCCTGGTACACCCGGACGGCACGGTCCGGTATTATGCGGACCGCGGAGCGCCGGAATCGGACGGCCGGTGGATCGGCACACTGCGGGATATCACCAGCGGCAAGCAGGCCCAAGAAGCGCGGGCGCGGCTGGCCGCCATCGTGCTGTGTTCAAACGACGCCATTGCGTCTTTGGATCTGCAGGGCGTCATCCAAACCTGGAATCCGGCCGCGGAGGGGCTTTACGGTTATTCGGCCGAAGAGATATTGGGCCATTCGGCATTGGAGCTGATCTCGCCCGGCCGGCGCGCGGACATGGTGCGGAACATGGCATCGGTTCAGGAAGGCACGTCCCTTCCATCCCTTGAAACAGAGCACCTGCGTAAGGGCGGCGCCGTGTTCCCGGTCAGCATCATGGCCTCGCCTATTCTGAACGCCAGGGGCAGGGTCGTGGGCGCTTCGGTCATCGCCCGGGATATCACCGAGCAGAAGCGTGGGCAAGAAGCGCTGATGGAAAGCGAGAACCGCTTCCGGGCGCTGGTGCAGAATAGCAATGATGTCATTACCCTGATCGATCCTGCCAGAACCATCCTGTACGACAGCCCGGGCGTTTCCGAGCTATTGGGTGTCTCGCCCGAGCAGCGTCTGGGACACGACGCCGCCCAGTGGGTCCATCCTGACGACATGCCCTACATCCGCATGCTGCATGGGGAATTGGTGCGGACGCCCGGCGCCAGGATGCGCGCGCAACTGCGGTTGAGGCATGCCGACGGGAGCTGGCGCTGGTGCGATAGTTGGGCAACCAACCTGCTCGAGGAGCCCGGAGTCCGCGCGCTGGCAACCAGTTTCCGCGATATCACGGAGCTAAAAGGTGTCGAAACCTCCTTGCGCGACAGCGAACAGCGCTACCGCATGCTGATCGAGGATGCCAGCGATATCATTTTCACCGTCGATCTGGAAGGGCACTTCACCTCGGTCAACGCCATCGGAGAGCAGATCTCGGGGTATCGCCGGCAAGAGTTGCTTTGCATGAGTCTGGAACAACTCGCGGCGCCCGAATCTCTTGCCGCTGTCCGGCACGCCATGGCGGCGCGGCTGCGCGGCGAAACGCCCCTGGCGCTGGAAGCGGAGCTGATCGCCCGGGATGGCCACCGGGCCGCCATGGAGATCAGCGGCCGGGTGCAACTCCGGAACGGCTTGCCGGTGGGAATATTGTGCATCGCGCGGGATATCAGCCAGCGCAAGCGGGTGGAACGGCTGGAGCACAATCGCCGCGAGGTCCTCGAGATGATTGCCCAGAACCAGCCCCTGGACGCCGTGCTGGGCCGCGTGGAAGAGATGGTCGAACATTACTACCCGGGGGCCGTCGCGCGCATTCTGCTGAAGGACGGTAGCGCTGCTGGGGAACGCGGGTCGCGAAGCCCGAGCGCGACCGCCGCGAACTACCAGGGACACCTGGCGGTTCCCATCCGCGCTGGCGACGGCCAGATGCTGGGACACATGCAGATCGCTCGCCCGGAACCCTGGCACGCCACCGCATCCGAGCTGGTCCTGCTGGACTCCAAGGCGAAATTGGCCGCCATGGCGATGGAACACCGGGAGCTTACCAACCGGCTGTCGTATCAAGCGCAGCACGATCCCCTCACCGGCTTGCCGAATCGCGCGCTGCTGGAGGATCGCCTGCGGCAAGCCATCACGCTGGCGCGCCGGCAGGCGAAGATGGTGGCCGTACTCTACGTGGACCTGGACCGCTTCAAGATCATCAACGACACCCTGGGGCATGACGTCGGAGACTTGCTGCTGCGGGACGCGGCCAAGCGGTTGGAGGGCACCGTGCGGGAATCCGACACGCTGGCGCGGCCGGGCGGAGACGAGTTCGTGGCGGTGCTCTCCGGTATCGAGACGGTCTGCGATGCGGAAATCGTCGGGGAACGAATCATGGAGGCCCTGCGGGGTCCTTTCCAGGTAAAAGGACACGAGCTGTTCGCCAGCGCGAGTGTGGGCCTGAGCTTGTTTCCCGAGGACGGCGAAGACGCCGCCACTCTGCAGAAGCACGCGGATGTGGCCATGTACGAGGCCAAGAACCGGGGGAGAAACCGTTTTCAGCGGTTTGCGCGTGAGCTGAACTCCGCTTCCAGCGAGCGGCTGGAAATCGAAAACCAGCTCCACTGCGCCTCGGAGCGCGGCGAGTTGCAACTGTACTACCAGCCTCAGTTTCACCTGCCTTCGCAGCAACTCGGGGGCGTGGAAGCTCTGTTGCGGTGGAATCATCCGAAATGGGGTCTCGTCCTGCCGGGCCAGTTCATCCCCGTGGCCGAAGAGAGCGGACTCATCATTCCCATTAGCTTGTGGGTTCTGCAGGAGGCCTGCCGGCAACACCAGGCGTGGAAGCGCGCCGGATATCCGCCGGTCAAGATCGCCGTGAATATCTCGGCCACCCAGTTCATGCGCTCGAACCTGGCGGAGAAGGTCGCGCAAGTCTTAACGGTGCACGAAATGGAACCGCGCTATCTGGAGCTGGAACTCACCGAGGGAGTGCTGATGCGGGACGCGCAGGACACCGCACGGCAGATCGCCGAATTGCGGGGCCTGGGCGTGCGCATCTCCATCGACGATTTCGGGACGGGTTATTCGTCTCTCAGTTATTTGCAGCGTCTGCCGATCGACGACTTGAAAATCGACAAGTGTTTCGTGCTGGACATCGATCGGAACGCCGGCATGCAACCTCTGGTGCAGGCTATCGTGGGCCTGGCGCACGGTCTGAACCTGACGGCCACAGCCGAAGGCGTTGAAACCGCCGGCGAGTTGGCTGTCCTTCAGACGCTCGGCTGCGATCAGGTTCAGGGTTACCTGCTGGGCAGACCTGCGCCCGCGCATCATTGGGAGAATCAGTGGCTTGTGGGGCGGGACTCCAGTCCTGCGGCCGACGTCCACGTCGGCCCCGGGCGGCCTGAGAGGCCGCTGCAGGATCCTGTGACATAGTCTGAAAACAACCAGTCGCTCCTTTCGCCACGACCCTTTGGCGGGCGCTTGCAGTTGCGAGTGCTGTCGATCATCCGCTTGACGTTCCACTCGCTGACGCCCAATCGATGTGCGGCTTGCTGCAACGTCACCATCCGATTGTTCGACTGACCGGCAACGTGATTGGTTCGCACGCCACGGGGCCTGCCCCACAATCTCTACACACTTTGCAAAGCCTGCTTCAGCGCTTCGCGCAGCGCTCTCAGCCGGTACGGCTTGCCCAAGAACGCCTGGGGCAACTCGGTGTGGTCGCCCGACATCGCCTGCGCCTCGTCGTAGCCGCTGGCCAGGATCACCGGGATGCCGGGAGCGCGCTCGCGTAACGCACTCAGTGTCTCCCATCCGTTCATGCGCGGCATGGTCAAATCGCACACCACGCAGCGGATGTCCTCGCTGTGCTGCGCGAACACTTCCAGCGCTTCCACGCCGTCCTCGGCTTGGAGAACTTTAAAACCAAGGCGGGTGAGCATAGTCACCACAACTCTGCGGATCATCTTCTCGTCTTCGATCAGCAGCACCGCGCCGCCTCCCATCGATCTCGAAACAATCTGCAGTTTGGGCCGCGGGCGCACGGTTTCGGCGGACAAAGACAAAAAGACGCGAAAGGCGCTTCCCCGGCCGGGTTCACTCTCCACCGTGATGGCCCCGCCGTGTGCCTTGACAACTCCCAGCACCACGGGCAGGCCTAATCCCCTGCCGCTGGACTTGCGGGAGAAAAACGGGTCGAAGAGCCGCTCGATATCTTTCTCTGCGATCCCGCAACCGTTGTCCACCACCTCCAGGCAGGCATAGCTATCGCCGTGCGGCTGCCAGCCGATGGGGAAACGGTGCGCCACGGGAATCTCCGCCGCGGAAACCGCTTTGACGGCAAGCTGAACCGCGCCCCCGGCCTGGCAGGACTCCCACGCATTAGTGACGAGATTCGCCAGGACCTGCCGCAACTGGCTCGCGTTGGCGCTGACTATCAGGACCGGAGCCGGGCTATTCGCCTCCAGGGTCATGCCCCTCGGCATGGGGGCCCGCAGCGCCGGGAGGCTGCGGCGGCAGAGGCTGGAAAGATCCAGCGGCTCATGCCTGCCGGGCGCTTGTCCGAGGTAGGCCAGCATCTGGGTGCTCAACTGGGCCGCCTGGCGGGCCGCCGCCATGGCATGGGTCAGGTCCTGGAAGGACCGCGGCTCCAGGCTCAGGTCGCCCATCACCAGTTCCAGGTTTCCCGTGACCGCCATCAGATAGTTATTGAAGCGGTGGGCGATAGCGCCGGCCATCAGGCCCAGGCTCTCGGCCTTGGCGAGCCGCTGGTTTTGGATTTCGAGTTTGGCCTTCTCCTTCTCCATCTCGGCGCGCTTGCGGTCGTCGATGTCGCTGATCGCCACGCGCCATATCGCCGCCCCGCCGGCGTCTTGCGCCATCACCGCCTGCATTCGCGCCCAGAAGGGGACAGAGTCCTTTAACAGCAGCCGCAACTCCCACGTCTGCGGCGCGCCCGTTTCGAAGAGCCGCCGGCGGTGAAGGTAGTGGATGTCCTGATCGTCGGGGAGGATAAAGCGGGATAAGGGCTGCTTCACCAGTGCGCCTCTGGTCACGCCCAGCAGTCTGGCGGCGGTCAGATTGGCCTCCACAATCAATCCCGGTTCGCCGAGCGTGAGATAGCCCACCGGCGCCATGTCGTAAAGGTCGACATATCTGGCGCGGGAGGCTTCCAGTTCCTCGTGCGCCCGGCGCAACTCCTCGTTCTGCATCTCCAGCTCGATCTGATGCACGCGCAGCTCGTGCAGGGCGCGCTGGGGCTGCAGGTCTTCTAGCACCTGCGGGGCGTTTTCCAGGGCCGCGGCCTCCGCACGCCGGCGCAGAGCGGAGCGCCTGACGTCATCGGGCATCGGTCGCCCCCGAGAGGTCTATCTCTCTTTCGGTCATGGCAATGGCATAGGCGTCCCCGGCCTCATTCACCAATGCCGTGGCGATCTGCGACACCTCCACGAGACGGCCATCCTTGGCGATCCGTTGCACGCGGCGCGGCTCCAGACTTTCAGTCCGCCGCCGCCCCCGGAGCGCCGCCAACACCTCCTTCCGCTGCCCCTCCGGGACCATGTCGCAAATGTTCAATTGCAGCGCCTCGGCTTCGCTCCAGCCGAACATCTTTTCCGCTCCCGGATTCCAGGCCAGGATGCGGCCGTGCAAATCCTGCACGGTAATGGCATCGTGCGCATCGCGCACCACCACAGCCAAACGGCGAAGGGCTTTGGATTCCCGCAGCGCGGCCTCCGCCTTTTTCATCTCGGTGACCTCGGTGAAAGTGATTACCGCGCCCTCGATCACATTTTCCGTGGTGCGGTAGGGCCGGATGCGCAACAGGTACCACCCGTCGCCCCGGACGCGCACTTCGACCTCCCTGGGGGCCAGGTCGTCCAGCACCGCCCGCACGTCCGCCACCAGGTTGTCATAACCCAACATGTTGGAGACGATGTGGCCTAAGGGCCGCCCGACGTCGGCCGGAATCAGGTTGATCAACTGAGTCGCCGGGGGGTTGAAGCGCTGGATGCGCAGGTGATGATCCACAAATATCGTGCCGATGCCCGTGCCGGACATCAGGTTGTTCATGTCGTTGTTGGCGCGCGACAAATCGGCCACCTTGGCTTGCAGTTCGCCGTTGACCGTGGCCAGCTCTTCGTTGAGCGATTGTAATTCTTCTTTGGAGGTCTCCAGTTCCTCGTTGGTGGATTGCAATTCCTCGTTCACGGACTGCATTTCCTCGTTGGAGGAGGTAAGCTCTTCGTTGGTGGTGGCGAGTTCCTCGTTGGAGGTCTGGAGATAGTCCTCTTTGGCGCGCAGTTCGTGTTGCAGCACGGCGATGCGCGCGTCGGCGTCCGTGCCGCTCTGGGCGGCTCGCCCGCCGGTCTCCGGGGCCGCAGTCCTTTCGGGCCGTTCCGGATCGGCCTCCGGTGCGTTCTCCAGAATGGCCAGGTACAGGTTGCGGGGAACCGTGGAATCCGGGCTCGCGGACACCCGCTGGACCGTCAGATTGACGGTGGTGAAATCGCCGTTGGTCTTGACCCGGAGGCCCGCGTGCCGCGCCGGCTCTTCGTGCGCCACGGCTTTGTGCAGGGCGGTGGTCAACGCGCGCCGCAACCCCTCGCGTGCCATCTTCAGGATGTTCATGCCGGCCTCGCCAGGGGCGAGCTCCAGGTACTGGCCGGTGCGGCCGTGCAGGTACAGGATGTCGCCCCGTTCATCGATCAGCGCGCCGGCCGGGGCGTAATGGGCAAGCAGCGCTGCCTCGGTCAGCCCGCGGAACGACGGCCGGCTCTCGGCGGCTTTCCCGGACCGCCGCGCTGCGGATGCTTCATCGGTCAGGCCGGGGAGAATCCTCCCTGTTCTCAGATGGTACGCACCGCCGTCGTCCTTGCGCAGGAACAGCTTCGATTTACGATCCATCTGCGCGAACAGGTCCATGAACTCCCCGGTAGTCTCGGAGTTGCCCAGGAAGAGCATGCCGCCCGGGTTCAACGCATAGTGAAACAGGGGAATGAGCCTCTTCTGCAGTTCCCCTTCCATGTAGATCAGCAAATTGCGGCAACTGATCAGGTCGAGTTTGGAAAACGGCGGATCTTTGATCACGTCGTGCGCGGAGAAAATCAACATTTCGCGGATGCGCTTGCGGATTCGGAAGCCGCCGCCCGGCTCGTGGGTGAAGAAGCGCTCCAGCCGTTCCGGCGAGACGTCCGCGGCAATGCCTGCCGGGTAGATGCCGATGCGCGCCTGATCGATGGCGCGGCGGTCGATGTCGGTGCCGAACACCTGCAGCTTGAAGTTTAGCTTCAGCGCGTCCAGGCGCTCCTGGAGCAAGATGGCAATGGAATAGGCTTCCTCGCCTGTGGAACAGCCGGGCACCCAGACACGCAACAGTGCGTCCGCGGGCCGGTCCGCAACCAGCCGCGGGACGGCGTGTTCCTGGAGCGCCGCGAATGCCTCCGGATCGCGGAAGAACCGGGTGACGCCGATCATCAGGTCGCGAAAGAGCGCGTCCACTTCCGCCGGGGTCTGCTGCAAATAGCTTACATACTGTTCCAGCCGCTCGATCTGGTGGACGGCCATGCGCCGCTCCACACGGCGGGCGACGGTGTTTCGCTTGTATCCGGAAAAGTCGTGACTGGTCTGGGCGCGCAGCAGGACGAAGATCTTTTTCATCCCGTCTTCGCCGGCGGGGCTCGGGGCGGAAACTAGAGGGGGCAGCCGTCCGAAGGCGTGCGCGACATAGGCGATGAGCTGGGCGGGCATCTCGGCTGGCGGTAGGACATAGTCCACCAGGCCGGTCGCGATGGCGCTGCGCGGCATGCCGTCGTATTCGGTGGATTCGGGGTTCTGGGCCATCACCATGCCGCCCTCGCCCTTGACCGCCCGCACGCCCAGGGTGCCGTCGCTGCCGGTGCCGGAGAGCACGATGCAGATGGCCCGCTCGTGCTGGTCCTGGGCCAGCGAGGAGAAGAAGAAGTCGATTGGCAGGCGCTGCCCGCGGGGCGCGACGGGTTCCAACAACTGTAGCGTGCCGTTGAGAAAGGCCATGTCCCGGTTAGGCGGAATAATGTAGGCGCAATTGGGCTGGACGGCCATACCATCGGCCACCTCGAAGACCCGCATGCGGGTGTAGCGTTTGACCAGGTCGGTGAGAATGCTCTTGTGGTCCGGGGCCAGGTGCTGCACCAGCACAAAAGCCATGCCTGGATCGCTGCCGGCGGGCATGCCGGAAAAGAAGGACTCGAATGCCGCGAGCCCTCCCGCCGACGCGCCGATCCCTACGATAGGACATCCCGGTTGGCCGGACCCGGGCGCCGACTCGGCGTCCACCGGTTTGGCTTTGCTCCTGGTTGCAGCCATAATCACCTTTAATTCCGGAAAATGGAATGCTGTCCCCTTAAATCATACTTTATTTGAACGGCAAAGTTCGAATGAATTGGGTTAGGCGCGGGGCGGCCCATCTTGCACCAACCCCGGCCGAAACAGAATGCTTTCGGCTTCGATGCTTGCCAGAACAATGAACATGACGAGGCGCAATGGGTAATAGCGAATCCGTCTGCATCTCTGACGGAAAAAGTGCCTCGACTTCGAAACCGGGTTTGCCTCTGCAATATCGGGGAATCCCGGGTTTGTAGTGGGATTTCGAGGACGCAAGATCATGAACTTTATCGGCGCATTCTCGGCATCCAGGCTCCCTGCTACGTGGACTCGTCCGGAATGCGGCAAAGTGTGTAAGCTGCACGACCAGTTCCGCGGATCTGGTGAATGCCGATCTGCGCAACGCGAACCTGCAAGCTGTGGTGTGGAAGGGCATCCGGGGCATTGAAAAGGCCAATATTCACCGGCTTGATGCATTAACATCAATTCTTGATGCAGATGTATACCCTATGCTATGGCCACTGGCGCATTTTTCGTCAACTCTGCGAAGGGGCCAACGTCCGGGGCAAGCTGGTTGCGGACGCCGTGCATGCCGCACTCGCTATCGAAAGCGGATGCGAGTGGGTGACGGCCGACACAGACTTCTCCCGTTTCGCTCCGCCGCTGCGTTGGATGCATCTCTAAGTTATCGCGCGAGCCGCCGGCCCAATCGCAGCGAATTCCCGATCACTGACAGGCTGGACAGCACCATCGCCCCCGCCGCCACAATCGGGTTCAGCACGCCCGCCACCGCCAGGCTGATGCCCGCGGTATTATAGAAGAAAGCCCAGAACAGATTCTGGCGGATGGCGCGGATGGTCTGGCGCGCGAGGTCCAGGGTGGCCAGCACCGCGTCCAGATCCGGGCCCATCAGGATGATGGGCGCCGCCTGCATGGCGATGTCGGCGCCGGTGCCCAGCGCGATGCCCGCGTCAGCTTGCGCCAGGCTGGGCGCATCGTTGACGCCGTCGCCGAGCATGGCCACCACGGAACCCTTCTGCTGCAGGTCGCGGATGGTCGCGATCTTCTGTTCGGGCAGGGCGCCGGCGATGAAGCCGTCCGCGCCGATGCGCGCGGCGACCCAGGCGGTGGTGGCCGGCGCATCGCCTGATAGCAGCAGCGTGCGGATGCCGCGCCGCTTCAGTCCCGCAATCAGACCGGACGCGCCCGCTTTGATGCGATCGCCGAACGCCAGCGCGCCGATGGCCTCGCCGTCGCAGCCGTAGAACGCTACCGTGTGGCCCTGCTGCTCCCAGGCGCGCGCCTGCTGCTCTAGGGGCTCGGGAAGGCCGTCGGTGAGTTGGCGGTTTCCCACCCACACCGTGTGCCCGGCGACCTCGCCGCGTATGCCCATGCCCTTGAGGACTTCCACGTTGCGCGGCGCATCCAGCGGCCAGCGCTCGTCGACCGCCCAGCGGACCAACGCGCGCGCCAGCGGATGCTCGGAGCGCGTCTCCAACGCCGCGGCCAGCGCCAGCCGCGAGGGATCGCCGCTTACTTCCAAGAGGCGGAAGTCACCTTCGGTGACGGTGCCGGTCTTATCCATCACCACCACGTTGACTTTGGGCAGAATCTCAAGCACGCGGCTGCTGCCGATCAGGATGCCGCGGCGCGAGGCGGCCCCGATGGCAGTGGTGATGGCCAGCGGCGTGGCCATGCCCAGCGCGCAGGGGCAGGCGATCACCAGCACGGTGATGGCGCGCATCAACGCAATCGCCGCGCTGCCAGTGGCGGCCAGCCAGCCGGCGAACGTCAGCACGGCGAGCACGATCACACACGGCACGAAGATACGGGCGGCGCGATCCACCGCTTGTTCCAGGGGCGAGTGGTTGGCCATGGCCGTCTCGACCATGCGGATAATGCGGGCCAGCGTGCTGTCCGGGCCGGTGCGCGTGGCGCGGATCTGCAGCACGCTGTCGGTATTCAGGCTGCCGCAGACTACCGCGTCGCCGGGCGCTTTGCGGCGCGGGGCGGACTCGCCGGTGAGCACGGATTCGTCCACGTGCGACGCGCCTTCCTCCACCAGTCCATCGGCGGGGATGCGCTCGCCGGCCTTGACCACGAAGGCCGCGCCGGATTCGAGCGCCTCGATGGCCACGAAGCGTTCGCGCCCGTCCACCAGCAGGCGGGCTTTGTTGGGCATCATGCGGTAGAGCAGGGTGATAGCGCGGGCGGTCTTCTCCTTGGCGCTGCGCTCGGCCAGTTTGCCCGCCAGCACCAGCGCGACGATGGCGCAGGCGGTGTCGAAGTAGAAGTGCTTGCCGTGCGCGAACGCCTCGACGGCGCTGCAACCGTAGGCCGCGAGGATGCCCAGCGCGAGCAGGCTTTCCATGCGCACGGTGCGGTTGCGCACGGCGAACCAGGCGACGCGCAGAATGGGCTGCGCGGCGTAGAATACGGAGCCGGTGGCCAGCGCCATCAGGACGAAAGGCAGCAGGCGCGAGATGCTGTCGGAGATGCGCTCGAAGTAGCCCGCGTAGAGCACCAGGCTGAGCGACATCACGTTCATCCAGAGGAAGGCCGCCACGCCGATGCGGAGGAGCAGGTCGCGGGTTTCGGCGCCATCGCGCTCGTCGCGGCCGGTGTATTCGGAGGCGCGGTATCCGAGGCCCACGATGGCGGCGGGAATGCGGTCGCGGGGGAGCAGCCGCGGGCAGTAGCGGACTTTTAGCAGATCGGAGGCGAAGAAGACGTCCGCCGATAGGATGCCGCGCTGTTTGTGGAGGGCGTGCTCGATCAGCCAGGCGCAGGAGGAACACCACATGCCGGAGACTTGGAAGAGGGATTCCCGGATTTCTGCGTCTTGCGGGGGGGCGATGCCGGATGGGACCGCTTCCTGGGGATTCGAGATCAGGCCGAGTCTCAGACTCTGGCGGTACACTTCTGTTTCGCGAAAATCCTGGCCGGTGGCAATCACTCCGCTTTCGAGGAGAATGGCGTAGACGTTGAGGCATCCGGCGCAGCAGAAGGAGCGGTCGGCGGCGGCGAAGCGGCGGGCAAGGGGGAGGCGCCCGCAGTCCAGGCCGCAGAGATCGCACTTCAGTTGGACTGCAGCGGTCATGCGGGCACAAACTGTGGGGCGGGCAATTCTGCCCGCAGCCGGCTTTCAACCGGCTCTGGCCGCCTAAAAGGCGGCTGCGGCCAGGATTGGCCGCCCCACGATTCGTGCAAACTGGCTGTTGGCTGGGGGCGGCCTTTGTCGTCCAGCATCACCGGATTCGTCTGCTTCGTCACGATGTAGACAAAGATCAAGATGCCTATGAAGATGGCGCTGACGAACGCCAGGAAAAAGATCAGAAACGGACTGCGCCTGGTCATTGCGGTCTCCTTTGCTCGGGACTGAGAAATGTCATGGGAAACGATTCGGCCGGTCCGCCTCCGACCGGGCTGGCGGCGATCTGGAAGTGTACGACTTCCTCGGTGCTCGAAGCCAGCGGCCGCGAGATCTCGAACTCACCCTGCACGGTCTTGCCGGCGTCCACCGCTACCGGGTTTTGCGATATGGCCAGCGTGGCGGCCGGCAGTTGTTCGAGCGAGAAGATCACCGCCGACCGCGCGTGTCCGCGATTGGCGATGTTGAAACGGAACTTGTTGTAAACCCGCGAACCTTCGAGGCGATAGAGGCTGGCGCGCTCCGGGCTGATCTGGACCAGCACCGCGCGGCGCATCCCCAGCGCTACGAAAAGGCCGCAGCCGTAGGCCAGCAACAGCAGCACCACGATCATACGCTTGGCATCGCGCAGGCCGAGACGGCGGAGCCAGGGTTCGCGTTCGCCGGCCTCGCCGCCCTTCTCGCCCCAGGTGTAATGTATCAGCCCTTTCTTCCCCATGCGGCCCAGCACGTCCACGCAGGCGTCGATGCATTCGCCGCAATGCACGCATTCGATCTGGAAGGGCGAATCGCGGATGTCGATGCCCATGTGGCAGACGCGCACGCATTTCTTGCACTCGATACAATCGTGACCCTGGTCGCGATAGTGCACCAGCAGCGTATTGTTGTCGCCCAGGATGCCTTGCAGATAACCGTAGGGGCAGACGGTGGTGCAGAAGCGCTGGCGGACCAGGGTGAAATCGAGGAAGGTGACGATGGTGACGGCCGCGCCCGCAATGCCGCCCGCGGTGTGCAGGTCGAGCGCCAGCAAGCGGGCGAGCAGATCGCGCGGCGCGACAAAGTAAGAGATGAAGACGAATGCCAGGAAGACCGAAGTCGAAGAAGCGCTTGTTCATCCAGCGGCGCAGGCGGTTTTCGAAAGTGATGGAGGCTTCGGAGAAGATCATCTGCGGGCACATATAGCCGCAATAAACGCGCCCATAGGCGATCGACGAGCCGACGATCAGGAACATCAGGAACATCAGCGCGAAGAAGACGATGGCGAATTCGTTGATCCACAGTTCGTAGCCCGCGAAGTAGAAGCGCTGGCGCGGGATGTCGAAGCGCATCAGGTCGAAG
>JBEKPZ010000060.1:0-28155 GCA_049520215.1 Bryobacteraceae bacterium
ATCGCCAAGGGCAGCGGTACCACCGTGCAGGAAGTGAATCAGTTGCTCAAGCAGTACGCGCAGGCCAGAAAGATGATGAAGAGTTTCTCCGGCGGGCTGCTGGGCAAGAAAATGGGCAAGTTCAAATTACCGAATTTCTTAGGAGTGTGAATGTTGATGATCCGTTTGGCGCGTTTTGGCGCCAAGAAGAAGCCGTTTTACCGCATCGTAGTGATTGAGAAGGAGCGCGCCCGCAATGGCCGCAACCTGGAAGTGGTGGGCCACTATAACCCGTTGACCGACCCGGCCAAGGTGGAACTGAACCGCGAGCGCATTACATATTGGACCAAGAATGGGGCCCAGGTTTCGGAAACCGTCGCGCGTCTGATTAAGAACAATCCCGAGCCGGCGGCCGCGCCGGCAGCTTGAAGCGGTTGTTAAGTGTAAGAGAAGTAACGATAAGGAAGGCCGAAACGGGCTGGTCCGCCGCGCGTCTCTGTTACCATAGGAGGCGGAGGGAGGCGGGGTGATGAAACAGTTGATTGAAGATATCGCGAAGGCTCTCGTGGACATCCCGGAAGAAGTTGCCGTGAGCGTGGTGGAGGGCGAGCAGGTCACCGTGCTGGAATTGCGGGTCGCCCAAAGCGATCTGGGCAAGGTGATCGGCAAGCAGGGCAGGACAGCCCGCTCCATTCGCACCATTCTGGGAGCGGCGGGCATGAAGTTGAACCGGCGATTCACTCTGGAAATTCTGGAGTGAGCTCCGGCCCCGCCGATTGGGTTACGGTCGCCCTGCTGGGCCGCGCGCGCGGCATTCGGGGGGAAGTCACTGCCATCTCGTTCAGCAAGCCGGAGCGCTACGAACGCTTGCGCGAGGTTTTCCTTTTTCCGGAAGGCTCGCGGCGCGAAGTGGAGTCGGCCTGGTTCCACGACAACCGGCTGATCTTGAAATTCCGCGGCGTGGATACCATGTCGGACGCGGAGCGGCTGACCGGGTGTGAAGTGCGCGTGCCGCGCAGTGAGCGCATACCGTTGGAGCCGGGCGAGTATTTCGAGTCGGATTTGATCGGGTGTGAAGTGGTCGAGCGGGATGGCGGCGCGTCGCTGGGGCGGGTGACCGCTCTCCAGGATGCCGGCGGCTCCGGAGTGCTGGAAGTGGAAGGCGGGCTGCTGATTCCGTTTGCGCGCGCAATTTGCGTGGCCATCGAGCCGGAAGCGCGCCGCATCGTGGTGGATTTGCCCGAGGGATTGAAGGAACTGTACCAGGCGTGATTTTTCATGTGCTCACGATCTTCCCGGAGTTCTTTGACGGACCGTTCGAGCATGGCGTGATCAAGCGGGCGCGCGACACTGGCGCGATTGAGATCCGCATACACAATCTGCGGGATTGGACTAGCGACCGGCACAAGACCGTCGACGACCGGCCGTTCGGGGGCGGCGAAGGCATGCTGCTCAAGCCGGAGCCTCTGTTTCAGGCGGTGGAGTCGATCTCCGGCCGGTCTGGAAAGACAGTGCTTCTTTCCGCGCAGGGCCGCCTGTTCGACCAGAAGGCGGCCAACGAGTACAGCCGGCTGCCCGATTTGCTGTTGATTTGCGGGCGGTATGAAGGGGTGGACGAGCGCGTGGCCGAGCATCTGGCCGACGACGAGCTGTCCATCGGGAATTATGTGTTGAGCGGCGGCGAACTGGCGGCGGCGGTGGTGATTGACACCGTGGCGCGCCTGCTTCCCGGCGTGTTGGGCAACGAATCGTCGGCCGTGTTCGAGTCGTTCCAGGATGGCGGACATGCAGGCGCCATGCTGGATTGCCCGCAATACACGCGTCCCGCCGAGTTTCGCGGATGGAAAGTGCCGGAAGTTTTGCTGAGCGGAAATCACGAAGAAATCCGCCGCTGGCGGCGGCGGGCCGCCTTGGAGAAGACCGCGCGCTTGCGCCCGGATCTGATGCCCTGAACCTGATATTGTGGGGCGGGCAATCTTGCCCTGGGGTCCCCGCTGGGGACGGCTTTCAGCCGGCTCTGGCTCTTACGCTAGAATATAGAATTAGGATTTGAAATGACCAACTCCCTGTTGACGAAAGTAATTAACAAGAACAAGCGCACCGACACTCCCGAGTTCCGGCCGGGCGATACCATTCGCGTACACGTGAAGATCAAGGAAGGCGACAAAGAACGGCTGCAGGCCTTCGAAGGCACGGTGATTGCGCGCAACCACACCGGCATGGGCGAGAGCATCACGGTGCGCAAGGTCAGCTTCGGCCAGGGCGTGGAGCGTATTTTCCCCATCCATGCCCGTGTGATCGACCACATCGACGTAGTGCGCACCGGGCGCGTGCGCCGCGCCAAGCTATACTATCTGCGCGGATTGAAAGGCAAGGCCGCGCGTTTGCGGGAACGGTAGGACAGGCTTTAGCCTGTCACCATGCGCGCCGCACAGCCAGTCACTCATTTTCGCTGCGAAGGAACGCTGGAGCGCGAACTCCGCGCGCGTGGATTCCAAGCCGTGGCGGGTGTGGATGAAGTCGGCCGCGGCGCATTGTTTGGCCCCGTCGTGGCCGCCGCGGTAATTCTTTCGCCCGACCGTCCGGTGCGCGGCTTAAACGACAGCAAACAACTCGATCCCGAGCGCCGCACCGTGCTCGCCGGGCGCATCCGCGAGCGGGCGGTGGCGTGGGCGGTCGCGGCCGTGGACGCGGCTACCATCGACTGGGTCAACATCTACCAGGCCTCCAGGATGGCCATGGAAATGGCGGTCTCGCGACTCACCCCAGCGCCGGATTTTCTACTGACCGACGCCATGCCGTTGTCGCTCCCCACTCCCCAACGTCCGCTGATCAAAGGCGATGCGCAGTGTCACGCAATCGCCGCGGCATCCATTGTCGCCAAGGTCTGGCGCGACGAGCGCATGCGTGTCTGGGATGAGGTTTTCCCGCAATACGGCTTGGCCAGCCACAAAGGCTACTTCACTCCGGAGCATGCCAAAGCGCTGGAAGAGTACGGTCCGACGCCTTTGCACCGGCTGAGCTTCGAACCGGTGCGCACGCGCTCGCTGTTTCCGGTGGATTTCGACCAGTGGGCCGGCGCGCAACTGGATCTATTTGCGGAACTGGGAGCCGCATCGTGACGGAACCCATCCCCGCCCCGGCCCCGGAAGCCCCCCGCCATCGCTGGTATCACATCGCCGCCTCGCTGATCTTCATCGTATTCTGCATGGAACTGGGGATGTTTCTGGTAATCTTCCCGTGGTCGGATTTCTGGGACCGCAGCTTCTTCTTTTCGCTCGCTCCCCAGTGGAGCCTGTATTGGGACAACGCCTACCTGCGAGGCGCTGTCAGCGGCCTGGGCCTCGTAAACGTGTACATTTCCCTGGTCGAAATCTTCCGCCTGCGCCGCTTCGCCCGGCGGTAATGGTTAGCCCGCATCTGGTGGTGCGAGCCACACCCTGTAAAGTAATACCATATAGATATGATCCAGTCGTTCAAGGATGCGCGAGCCGCGAAGCTAATGGGCGGCCGGCGCGTCGTTGAACTGGTGAACATCGAGGAACAGATTCGAACTCGGCTGATCCGGCTCGACTCCGCGGCTTCCCTTGAAGACCTGCGAGCGCTTCGCGGCAACCAACTGGAAGCGCTGAGTGGCAGCCGTAAAGGCCAGTTCAGCATTCGGATCAATGACCAATTTCGAATCTGCTTCAAATGGAAAGTGAAAGGACCGACCGATGTCGAAATCGTCGATTACCCCTGAAAAGAAGCTGCCGCCGATTCACCCGGGCAGAATCCTGCTTGAAGACCTAAAGGATGAAAAGATCAGCATCAACGGCCTGGCACAGGCGATCCGCGTGCCGGCGAACCGCATCAGCCTGATCGTGAATGAGAGGCGCGGCATCACGGCGGACACGGCCGCGCGGCTGGGACGGTACTTTGGCACCTCGGCGCAATACTGGCTGAACATCCAGAATCGCTTCGATCTCGATTGCATCGATTGGGCCTTGATCGAGCGGGACGTCATTCCAAGGCAGGCAGCCTGAAACGCCGCTCCGGTGCGCCGATAAGTCAGAGGTTGTGGAGAGTCTGCTTGCTCCACCGCCACCGCGAGCACCGCGCACAGAGGCTTTCATGCGCGAGATGCAGGAGGCTTGCGACAAGAACGCCCAGCGTGCGCTGGCAGCGATACTGGAAGTGTCAGTGGAATTCGTAGACGTGCAGCGCAGACTCGAAGAGACAGAGGCCCCTATGCGTGAAGATCACGGGGCACCAGTTGCCAGGCCGGATGAGCGATCGCGGATGGTACAGCGGCGGCCACTATAGCTGTCGAGGCTGCGGCCCACCGCGAGCACGCGCAGCACGTGGGATTGCGGTTTAGTGAGGGGCACGGCACAGTCTTTCGATGTGTTCCGCCAAACGCCGCCCGTCCATGCCGCCGTGCTTTCGCAATGCCTTCGTGATCGCCAATGCGTCGGCGGGGGTAGGGTCCTCGATAGGCCGCATGTTCCAAAGCGCCCGGCTGCCGTAGTCTTTGAAGGCCCGAAGGTAAAGACTGCCTATATCTTCTGGTTCTGTCGCCGGGCCGCTCATCGTGCCTCCTTGTCCACCCGCCAATTTGTAGCACGTCTTACGCATACCCCAGCTTGCCCCGCCTTCCCACATACGCCGCCATCAGCAGCGCCAGCGTAGCCAGCAGATAGAACGGCGTCCCAAAGCGCGCGGGCGCCATGCCCATGAAGTCCAATCCGGGCACGTGATTCATGGGTCCGGCGTACCACCACAGCGTGTACAGGGCCTCGAAAGGCCTGCTTGATCCGCTCCAGACACCCAGCGCCAGCGCGAAGGACGGCACGAACAGCGCTCCCGCCAGCCACGCGGCAAAGCCCGGCCAATCGCCTCCCATCAGCAAGCGAATCCCCAACCCGCCGCCGGTCGAGATCGCCACTGCCACCCCTGCAACCCAGACCGCGGGCAATTGCCGGTCGAGCGCGTGCGCGCAGGAAAACACCAGCTTCCCGGTGTCGTAGCGGGCCTCGCGCGCGCCCATCTGCGACCAGATCAGCACCGGCCACAGCCAGGTGAATGCCGCGACCGCTTGCCGCGCCTGAACGTCCGGCACCGCCAGGGTGGCCGCGAACAAGCCTGCCGCAACCAGGTACCACCACCAGCCGCGCCCTTTTAGCATCAGGCGCAACTCGGAGACAACCAGCCGCGGGAACCGGTTGCCGCGCGCCGTCCGCGCCAGGGGCGTCAGATGGATGTCGGCTATCCGGGAGGCCGGCGCGCCATTCGCAGTGGCCGGATCTTCAGCGGGTTGGGGCGCTTCCTTTTTACGGCGAGAACGCTCGCGCGCCGGATCGAAGCGGTGGAAGAACAGCGCCGCCAAACAGGCGATGGCGATGGCGATGGCCACCCATTGCAGGCGGCCGAGGAGCACTTGCGGAGTCCAATCGACGCCGTTCCAGAGAAATGTTTTGGTGGTGTGCACGGTGGGTCCAGCCTGAAAGGTGAACTGCTCGTCCCTGTGGGACGGGTCGATCAGTTTCAGCGCACCCGTCATGCTGCGCATGAAGAAGCCGAGTCCCAGATAGTCGTTCACACCCGCGACCCCACTCGCGCCCAGGTAGGCCGCCCACGCAAAGAAATAGATCACGTTGCCGGCGCCGCCGCGCAGCACCGGCAGGGTCTCGAACAACACGGCGATCGCCGCGGTCATGGCCATCGCCGGCAGCGCCACCCAGATGAATGGAGCCAGCAGTTTGCCCGGTTCCAGGCCGCCGCCCTCCGCGCGCAGCAGTTGCAGGATCACGGCCGACACGGCCAGCACGGCAACCATGACGGCCAGCACCGCGAAGTTGCTGAGCGCCTTGCCCAGCGTATAGAGACTCTTGCTCATCGGCGTGGTCGCCAGCACCAACCCCACACGTGTTTCCTGGTCGCGCTGGATGGTGTTCTTCACCATGTAGAAACCGGCCAGGGTGATGAACGTGGTCGAGACCAGCGTCATCATGCTCCCCACCCAGGCGGAGTTGTAGACGCCGCGGTATTCACCCAACTCGAGCGAGATCGTGCCCGAATAAGTGAGAAAGGCGAGGCCGGCGGCGAACGCCAGCGTGAGCAGGAAACTATACCGGCGGACGCGCTCCAGAAAATCGGCGCGGGCCAGGTGATACAGCACGCGGCCGCGCATCATCGCGCGTTGGCCTCCGCGCGCTGGGCCCGGTGCGTCGAGAGACAGTGCAGGTACGCGTCCTCCAGCGTGGCGGCCACCGGCACGGCGCCCGCGGGCGCGCATTCCGCCAGCAGCCGCACGTGCACGCCATACGCCCGCCGCACGGCACCGCTGATCTGATAGCGCTGCTTGGCGGCGCTCAGTTCCGCGCTGGGGATGACCCACTCCCAGACCCTGCCCTCGGCTGCGCGGAGCAACTCTTCGGGCGGCGCGTGAGCCACCAGCGTGCCCCCTGAAATGAGGGCGATCTCCGTGGCGGTGGCCTCCACGTCGGACACAATATGCGTCGAAAGGATCACGATGCGGTCGCCGGAAAGGTCCGAGAGCAGATTGCGGAAGCGCACGCGCTCCTCGGGATCGAGGCCCGCCGTGGGCTCGTCCACGATGAGCAATTGCGGGTCGTTCAGCAGCGCCTGCGCGATGCCGATACGCTGCCGCATGCCTCCGGAATAGCCGCCCAGAGGCCGCTTGCGCACGTCGGCCAGGTTCACCAGTTGCAGCAACTCGTCGATGCGGCGGCGGGCGCTCGCTGCGTCCAGTCCTTTCACCGCGGCGAAGTATTCCAGAAACTCTACCGCGTTCAGGTTGGGATACACGCCGAAGTCTTGCGGCAGATAGCCGAGCACGGCCCGCACCGCGTCGGGCTCGCGCTTGAGATCGGCGCCGTTCCAGGTCACCGTACCTTCGGTCGCGCGCGTGATGGTGGCGATGATATTCATCAGCGTGGTCTTGCCCGCGCCATTCGGTCCCAGCAGGCCCAGCACACCGGGCCGCAGTTCCAGGCTGAAATTCCGCAGCGCCCACACCTTGCCTTTGTAGAGCTTGCCGGCTTTGTCGATGACTAGTTGCAACGTGTTCCCCGCCCCTCTCACATGGCAGAAACGAGAAGCCGCCCGCCAGAGTTCCTTCGAATGTGGAACCGGCAACGCCCCGCGGCCGGCACGCGACTGTTGGGTTCTTCAACGATCCAGGTAGTACGCCGCGCAGGTACCAGTACCAAAATTTAGTGCTTGCGTCAGAGCCAAATGGCGTTAAAATTCCGTAAGGATATTGAGATATTTACCCCTGAATATGCATTGCCGGCCGAGTTCGAATCTGTTCCGGAACGGCGTGCCGTGGTTTCAGTCAGTCGGAGGATGACGATGATACGCAGAATTACGTGGTGCGTTTTACTTTCCCTGGCGCTTACCGGTAGCGCTTTCGCGGGCTTCCTGAATGGAGGCTTCGAGAGCGGCGACTTCACGGGTTGGACGCAAGGCGCCGGATACTGGTATGGCGGCATGAACAATCTGGATCCGGTGAACTACTTGCCGGGAGGCCAGTTCTACGACATGTCGGCCAACGCGAGCGCGGTGGTGGGCCCTGGCCTGGACCCCAACACCGACAACAACCTCAATATGGTTTACGCCGGCAGTTATGCGGCGCGCGTCAACGACTCTTACAACAATTACAGTGTCTCGGTAATCAGCCAGACGGTGAGCAATTACACCGATCCGAATATCTATTTCGCATGGGCGGCGGTGCTGCAATCTTCGCACGGTCCCACCGATTCGGACAACTTCGGCCTAAGCTTGATCGACGATACTACCGGCGCGACGCTGTATTCGGTCTACTACAATTCGGCGAACACGCCGCCGGGCCTGTTCACGCAGTCCTCGAGCGATTGGTTTTACACGGCGTGGCAGGTACAGCAACTGGATGTGTCGGCGATGGCCGGCGACACGTTCACTTTAACCTTGTTGGCGTCGGACTGCCCCTACGGCGGTCATGCGGGATACGTCTACCTGGATGGGTTTGGCGCGGCCCCGCCGCCGCCCGGAGGCACACCCGAGCCGGCCACCATGGCCTTGATCGGGCTGGGCCTCAGCGCGCTGGCGGCGATCCGCTTTAGGAAGCGCTAGAGATCGAGTATCGGAGGAGAAGGGGCGCCCAGGTCCGGCGACTGGCGGTGGCCCTTTCAGGCCAGACCTGAAAGGGAAAACTGTCTTTCACGCGGGCTTGGACGCCTTCTTTCTTGGAAGGCCAACCGGCGTCTCCGGGCTGAGATTCTCTTGGAGGGCGGCCAATCTTGGCCGCAGCCGGCTTTTAGCCGGCTCTGGCCGCCTGAAAGTGAGGCGCCCGCAGAATTGCCTACCCTCCAATTGCAAAGTGACCCACTACCGAGCTTCCCCAGCACTTGACAACGTAATCATAATAATTGTGTGGACCTGGTTACACGAGTCACAATCGCCGCCGAAGCGGCTCTAGCCGATCATCAGTACGCCAGCTTCATCGATGTTCTCACCGGCATGAGCCTGTTGCACAACGTAGGTGCGTGGCATAACGGACGCGTCCAATACCTGGACGAGATGCTGCAAGGCAGCCCGGAGAAGCTGCTGAAGGTGATCGAAATATTTCGGCAGTGGGCGGCCCAACGCGGTCTCCGGAGCGAGGAACTGCCGCCGCACGCCTCCTTCATCCCCAGGCCGCCGAAATATCACACCGCTAGCCAATACCCGGTACTCGAGCAGGCGTTCCGGCTGCATTTCGTCTCGCCGCAAATGCCGGAGAAGAAGGTCGAGAAGCTTCGGGAAAAGGTCAGCGCGGCGGCGCCGCCCACCGTGTTCTCCATCGTGAAGGAATCCAAGTGTTCGCAGTGCGATCGGGAATTGTGGAAGGGAGAACTGCTGACTATGCAGGGCAACCAGCCGTTGTGCATCGAATGCGCGGACCTCGACCACCTGTTCTATTTGCCAAGCGGCGATGCGGCGTTGACGCGCCGGGCCACCAAGCACAGCGGCCTGTGGGCCGTAGTGGTGCGGTTCAGCCGGTCGCGGGGGCGCTACGAGCGCCAGGGTGTGCTGGTGCAGCCGGAAGCTCTAGAAAAGGCCGAGGAGGAATGCCTGGCCGATGCCGACTTGCGGGCCGCCCGCCAGGCGCGCGATGCCGAGAGGCGGCAGTTCGAAGATGTCGAACTCGCCGCGCGGATGGCGGAGAGAATTCGCGAGTTGTACCCTGGCTGTCCGCCCGAGGAAGCTCGCGGCATCGCCGCGCACACTGCCGTGCGCGGCAGCGGGCGCGTGGGCCGTTCGGCTGCCGGTCGCGCGCTCGACGATCATGCCCTGGCGCTGGCGGTGGCCGCGTATGTGCGGCACCGTCACACACGCTACGACGAACTGCTAATGAGCGGCCAGGAGCGCGCCGACGCACGCAGCGCGATCCGGGAAGAGATGGACAGCGTGCTGGATCGCTGGGGTATGCTGTAAGAGAGCGGAACCGATCATGCCGAAGCGTCAACCGACCCTCCCCAAGCGTCAGCCCATCGTCGTTAGTGGCAAGTTTATGCCCAGCGCCGAACTGGCGCAGATGCTGGGAATATCGCCCCGGCGGGCGAAGGAGCTGGATCGCATGATGGAGGAAATACATCGCCAGGAGGACCTTCGTCTGGCAAAGAAGCGCGCGCCCAGGAAGGGGCAGAATGGCCGCAGCCGGGCCAGTGCCCGCTGAACCACAGCCGGGCGCGGTCTTCCTCAATTTTCCGTACGACCGTCAGTTCGTGCCGCTGTATGTTGCCTATATAACCGGTGTGTGCTCGTTCGGATTGGTTCCGCGGGTTGCACTAGAGTTGCCGGGAGGAGAACGGCGTCTGGACCGAATCGTGGAGCTGATCCTAAGCTGCCGCTATTCGTTCCACGATCTTTCTCGCGTAGAACTGGATCTTCGCCGCCCGCAGACGCCCCGTATGAATATGCCCTTCGAGCTGGGGCTCACCGTCATGGCGTCGTATTACAACCCGAAGCGGCACACGTGGTGTATCTTCGAGAAAGATTACCGGCGCGTCCTAAAGTCCTTGGGCGATCTGGCCGGCTCTGACGTCTATAGCCACGGCGGGAGGCCCATAGGTGTGCTCAGGCAAATCGCCAATGCGCTCGTCGTTGAAGATCGTCAGCCTGACATGAGACGGTTGCTGGCGATCTACCGCGAGGTCAAGACAGCTCTGCCAAGCATCCTCAAAAACCGTGGGGCGAAGTCCTGCTATGAAGCAGCCGTGTTCCGTGACTTGGTGTACGCCGCGCAAAAGGCGGCCACCGTCCAGATGGGGATCTCGTAAGAGGATCATCCGCCCCGCGCCAGCCGCCTACGCCTGCTTCGCCGCCAGATCGCCGATGACCGGCAACACGATCTTCTTCCCCTGGTAGGTCTGCAGGAGCAAGAAGATCCACAGGACGAAGAAAGCCAGGTCGATCAGGCTCATCAGATACCACATGCCCCAGGGCAGAACGGTCCTGAGCGCCACCCAGACGATGATCACGGCCACATGCAGAAAGATCGACTGGAAAGCGTGAAAGCGAATCAGCTTGTTCTTGTTGTAAGGCTCCAGAACCAGGAAAATGATCCCGGTCACGAGTCCCAACAGGTAACAAAGAGCCGCCGCGGTATTCTCCGGTAACCCGGCGGCTGACACCGCCGGCAGATTGACGGCTGGGGGCGCGGCAGGATCCACCGCCGTCCCGCACTTCGCGCAATAGCGCCCTTCGACTGCGTTGCCACAACTTGGACAAAAAGCCATAGTTCCTCCGTTTCTAATTTTGGATCACGCGGCTCGTCCCACACGCGGGGCGGCGATCGAAAACACCAAACCTCCCAGGGCCGCGCCCAGGATAATCGCCAGGTTTCCCGCACCCATCAGGGCCACGCCCAAGCCGGCAAGCCCACCCATCGCCATGCCGACCAGCGCCACCAGGAGTCTTTTTAACATATATTGCTATGCTCATAGTAGCGGTGAATACGGGAATTGTCATCTTTGCGCACGGGTCTAGTGTCGCATCCGCCAACGAAGCTGTCAGAGTCGTGGCGGAAGCCGCGGCGGCCACCGGGGGTTTTGAGCACGTGGAGACTGCCTTTCTGGAAGCCCGGCCCGACCTTGACGAAGCCGTGGCGCGTCTGGCCGATTCCGGCGTGAAACGAATCCTGGTGGTGCCCTATTTCCTGACTTTGGGGATTCATCTACAGCGGGACCTGCCGGCAATCGTGAAACAACTGTCCCGCGCCCACCAGAACGTGGAAATCCGCGTCACCGCGCCGCTGGACGGTCATCCGGCGTTGGTGCGAGTCCTGCTGGACCGTGCCCATGCTGCGCTAGCCGATTGGAAATAAATGGCATAGCTCAGCCATCCAATTGACTTGACAATAACACACTAAAGTTTGATAATGAGAGTGTACTAATAAGCCGTAGGAGGCTTTCAGAAACATGGGAAAGATTATAGGCATCGACTTGGGAACCACGAACTCAGTGGTTGCCGTGATGGAAGGCGGGCAGCCGACCGTGATTGCCAACCAGGAAGGCAACCGCACCACACCGTCGGTAGTGGCGTTCACCAAGAGCGGGGAAAGGCTGGTCGGACAGGTGGCCAAACGGCAGTCCATCACCAATCCCGAGAACACCGTTTTCTCGATCAAGCGCTTCATGGGGCGGCGCTATGACGAAGTCACCGAAGAGATGAAGATGGTCCCCTACAAGGTCGTGCGCGGCGACAGTAACGACGCCCGCGTGGACATTAGCGGCAAGAAGTATTCACCGCCGGAGATCTCGGCGATGATCCTGGTGAAGCTGAAGGAGGCTGCCGAAGCGTACCTGGGCGGCAAGGTCACCCAGGCGGTGATCACGGTCCCGGCCTACTTCAACGACGCGCAACGGCAGGCCACCAAGGACGCGGGCAAAATCGCGGGCCTGGAGGTCATGCGCATCATCAACGAGCCCACCGCGGCGGCGCTGGCCTACGGCCTGGACAAGAAGAAGAACGAGACCATCGCGGTCTACGATTTCGGCGGCGGCACCTTCGATATTTCGATCCTGGAAGTGGGCGAGGGAGTGGTGGAAGTGAAGTCCACCAACGGCGATACCCACTTGGGCGGCGACAACATCGATCAGCGCGTGATGGACTGGATTGTCACCGAGTTCAAGCGCGAGTCGGGTATCGAACTGTCCAAGGACCAGATGGCGCTGCAACGCCTCAAGGAAGCGGCCGAGAAGGCCAAGATGGAGCTGTCCACGCTGCTGGAGTCCGAAATCAACCTGCCGTTCATTACGGCGGACGCCACCGGCCCGAAGCACCTGACGATGAAGCTGACGCGGGCGCGTTTCGAGCAGATGGTGGAAGATATCGTGCAGCGTTCCATCGGGCCGTGCAAGCAGGCGCTGACGGATGCCAATGTGACCCCCAGCCAGATCGACGAGGTGGTCATGGTGGGCGGCCAGACGCGCATGCCGCGCATTCAGCAGATCGTGCGCGACCTGTTCGGCAGAGAGCCGCACAAGGGCGTGAATCCGGACGAGGTCGTGGCGGTGGGAGCGGCCGTTCAAGGCGGCGTGCTGGGCGGCGAAGTCAAGGACGTGCTGCTCCTCGACGTGACGCCTCTGTCGCTAGGCATCGAGACGCTGGGCGGCGTGTTCACCAAGCTGATCGAACGCAACACCACCATCCCGACGCGCAAGAGCGAAACATTCTCCACGGCGGCCGACAACCAGCCGTCGGTCGAGATCAAAGTGTTCCAGGGCGAGCGCGCCATGGCGCAGCATAACCGGTTGCTGGGCGTGTTCCAGCTTGGCAACATTCCGCCGGCGCCGCGCGGCATTCCGCAGATCGAAGTGACCTTCGATATCGACGCCAACGGCATCTTGAATGTCGCCGCCAAAGACAAGGCCACCAACAACGAGCAGAAGATCACCATCACCTCCTCTTCGGGTCTGGCGAAGGACGAAGTGGACAAGATGGCCAAGGACGCCGAATCGCATGCGGCGGAGGATCGCCAGCAGCGCGAGACCATCGAGACGCGCAACCGCGGCGATGCCATGATCTACAACGTGGAAAAGACGTTGAAGGAGCATCGCTCCAAGATCGGCGATGAGGAAGCGCGCAACATCGAAGCGGCCATTGAGGAGACCCGCAAGGCCATGCAGGGGAATGAGCTCGGTGTCCTCAACGCGGCCATCGACAAATTGACGTCTGCCAGCCACAAGCTGGCGGAGGCCATGTACAAATCCGCTTCCCAACCCGGCGCGGGGCCGGGCCCAGGGGGCACCCCTGGCGCCGACGGCGGTCCAGGCGCGGGCGGCGAGAAGAAGAAAGACGACGTGGTGGACGCCGAGTTCGTGGACGTCGACGACAAGAAATAGTGGTCGGTGGCTGGTGGATGGTGACTGGTGGGCTTGACAAAACCACCGGCCACTAGCCACCATCCACCATCCACGGGTGTTCTATGTCTCCCAAGCAGGACTATTACGAAACGCTGCACGTAGCCAAGGGCGCCAGCCAGGATGAGATCAAGAAGTCTTATCGCAAGCTGGCGCGCAAGTTTCATCCCGACGTGAATCCGGGGGACAAGGCCGCCGAGGAACGTTTCAAGCAGGTGCAAGGGGCATACGACGTCCTCAGCGATGCCCGCAAACGCCAGGTCTACGATCAGTACGGTTTCTATTCGGACAACATCCCGGCGGGCGGCGGCCCGGGAGCCGCACCGGGTCCGCAGCCCGATATGAATTTCGACAGCTTCGACTTTTCAGACTATTTCCAGAGGGGCGCGCAGGGCGGCGGACGGCGCCCGTCGACAGGAAGCGGGGGAAGCGCGGGCGGCTTCCGGGATATCTTCTCGAACCTCTTCAACCGCGGCGAAGCGCCGCAAGAGGCGCCGCAGAAGGGTGAGGATCTCGAGTACTCGCTGAATATCGATTTCTGGCAAGCCATCAAGGGCACCCAGATGCGGCTCAATATCACCCGCTACGACACCTGTCCCACCTGCCATGGAATCGGTTCGGCCGGCGGCCAGACCGTGGCCTGCCCGGAATGCAATGGGACCGGCTCGGTTTCTCAAATGGCCGGCGCCATGCGCTTCAACCTGAGTTGTCCGAAGTGCGGCGGCAGCGGCAAGCTGAAGAATGCCTGCCCCACGTGCCAGGGCGAGGGCCGCATCGCGCACACCGAGACGGTGGAAGTGCGCATCCCGCCGGGAGCCCGCAACGGGTCGCGGCTGCGGGTGCCGGGTAAGGGCAATGCCGGCTCCATGGGCGCTCCCTCCGGCGATCTCTACATTACCACGCGCGTGGAGGAGCATCCCTACTTTCGCCGCGAGGGCGACGACATTCACATCCGCGTGCCGGTAGCCGTGTGGGAAGCCGGGCTGGGCGCCAAGATCGAAGTGCCCACCATCGACGGCCGCACGTTGCTGAAGATCCCGCAGGGCACTCACAACGGGCAGAAATTCCGCCTGCGGGACAAGGGCGTCTTCAACGCCCGCACCAACCAGCGCGGCGATCAGATCGTGGAGGCCGCCATCGAGACGGTTAAGGTTCAGGATGAACGCACCAAAGAGATTCTGCGCGAGTTGGCCGGGCTGCACCCGGAAGACCCGCGCGCGGAACTCTGGACGGCGCTGTAGCCGTAAAGGATGCACGTTATGGGCAAGGGAAAATCCAAAGGCTCGTACATGATTTCGTCGGTGGCCGAGCAGTATGGCATCCACCCCCAGACGTTGCGTCTCTACGAAAGAGAGGGGCTGCTGAAGCCTTCCCGCAGCGACGGCAACACCCGGTTATTCACGGATGGCGACCTGGAAAGATTGGAAGTGATTCTGCATCTCACTCGCGAGCTGGGAGTCAACCTGGCCGGAGTGGAGATCATTCTGAATATGCGGGAAAAGATGGCCGAGATGCAGGCTCAGATCGAAGAATTCGTGAGCACTCTGAACCGCGAGCTGGTGGCGCGCCGCCGTCCGGCTGCGCAGGAAGAGAAGCAGTCTTTGATTCGCGTAGTCAGTTACTCCAGCGTCGCGGCGGCGGCCCCCGCCCGTAAGAGCCGCGGCCAGGGGTAGGACGGGCTTCAGACTGTCACCGCCCGTCAGGCGCTCGGCGTGGTCGTCCACGAACCGGGATGGAATTGAGTGTCCGGTTGTCCCGATGGCAAGCCCGCCTGTTCCAGTTGCTGCAGGGTATAGAAGAGGCCCGGCTGTACGCCCGAGACCGTGCCGCTATAGCCTGGCACGCCATAAGTACCGGTCGTGCCAACCTCGTCGGCTACCGAAATCAAGATAGGCTGAGGTCCGCTGGACTGCCCTGGCCCGGCATAGCCAAGCTCCTGGGCGGTGTAGGTGGTTCCCTCAAAGTTGAGCGAGCCGGGGTCCGACCAGTAGGCCGATGTATCGATGGCTTGTCCCGTCGACAACCGCTGCGCGTTTTCCATGGCTAGATCCTGGTCGGACTGCTGTTGGACCTGCTGGCTGGGAATGCCGGGCAACTGACCCGTATAATCGGCTGCATTGGCCCCCGCCAAGGCGGCAAAGGAATTGCCGATCTGGTTGTCCAGGGCCTGTGTATAAATGGCGTCGGGACCGTACACGCTACCGTCTGGGTAGTTGTTGCCCGCCCCTGTAGCGGGTTGATCGGAAATGGTGGCGTCGGTGGGATCCCCTATCTGCGCGTAGTAGGTGTTGAGCCAACCCTGCACATCCGGATCGCCTAGGGTGGCCTGGGCATCGGACGCGGAAGCCTGCGCGTTGGAGGCGGAAGCGGCTAGAGGGGTGGGCTGGTCCATTTTCTGGATATTGGCTTTTGCGGCATCTTGGAATAACTCCGCAAAATCGGCGCTCTCCGCTGCCGCCTGGACCGGCGGCCTTTCGATCACCCCGAGGCTCTGGTTGTTCATCGCTTGGATCATTCCGGTTCTCCCTGGCGCACGGCCATGCGGAACTTTTCGCGCGCCAACCAAGGTTCTTGCAAATATTGAGCCAAGAACAATTCCTGCCACCACTCGATGAAAACACAAGGCGAAAAGGGCAGGCCAGGCACAAGGCCGGGCGCTGCCGGCGACGCGATCTTGGCAGTAGCGCGATTGGCGCCGTGAACTTGACGCCGTGGCGCTTTCGCGGCGCACCGGCGCCGAACGGCGGGGAATGCCAAAGCCAGAAAACTGCCCGTCGCCGTTGGAACGGGGTCTCTAAGCGATAGCGATTGCCGCGACTCCCGGCTGCGCATTGTACTGCGCCACGAGTTGCTGGATTTGGGTCAGCGTAATGGCCGGCTGCATGTCGGTGCGTACCACCATCCATGTGGCTGTCCCGAACAGCGGGTCGGGAGGCGGAATCAGCTCGAACTCTTCGGTCGGCAGCAGCGGCCGGATCGGCACGGGGATGGTGAGCGCGCCCGCCGGGGCAGCCGTGACTTGCGGGTCCTCGACCCACTGGATATACAGAGTCGTGGCTGGTTCTCCCGACACCGGTGCATACACCCAATGGCCGGGAGCATTGACGCCACCAGCCATCTGCTGGAGCATGAGCGTCTTGGCGTAGAGCACAAGTCCCGCACCCAGCGGCGATGCGCCGTTGACTTCGATACCCCACTGGCGCCGGGGGTCGGTATGATAGACCGTGTAGTAAACGCCCACGCTGGAAGCATCCACGACGGTGACGGTTTTGCCAGGGAACAGGAAGGCAATTCCGTTGGCGATGGCTTGCGCATCGGCCTCGAGGCAGACCGTGGCCGGATCAATGGGAGAAGCTACCCCATAAGGCCAGTCCAGCGTGGCGTCGGTAGGCGTCTCCCCGTAGGTGGAATAGTTGTAAGTGCCCGGCAGATTGACGGCGCCGGCCGCTGCGGCCGGGATCGGCAGCTCCAGAGTCTTCCCCGCCGTCGTATCGAACACTAGATAGGGCTGGCCGCTGGGCGCCGGATCGAGCCATGGCTTGACCGGCAACGCCGGATTGAAGGGCGGAGCCTGGGTTCCCACAGCCGCCACGTATGCCGCGCGGGTCGCATAACTGGCGAATAGATACAGATCGGAAATCGGATACTGACGCAAGTTTGGCTGCGCCGGTGACGTTGACATAGAAGTCTCTCCTTTTCATTAGTTCTCTTGTTCGAAGGGTTGCGGCTTTGTGCCGGGATGCACGGGATCGAGCGCTACCCGGAACCGCGGCGTGCACAGGTCGCGGTTTGTTTACCTGGGCCCACACTAGCACGGCGGCGCCAAGAATCGAGGAGGACGATGGGAGTTAGATTATTGTTTTCAAGAGGATGTAGGCGGACGCCAGCTTGTGACCGAAAACCGGCCTAGGCCCAATGCTGTAGATGTTTCGGTGGGGCAGACGATCGTTTTATGTCGTCTGCCGGCGCTCCCCGAAGGCGGCAGACCACGAAGTGCGATGGTCTGCCCCACCAAAGTGAACATTATTGGGCCTGGGCCGGCGGCGTGAGAGGCCGGACCCAGAGGGCACACCCGGCCACGGGCCTGCCCCACAACTCTCGGGTAGAATGAAGACATGCTGAGAGCCGTGCCGCTTATCCTTTTGGCGACCGCAGGTTTTGCCCAGACGCCGCCAGCCATACCCGAAAAGTCTTCCCCGCAAACCTCCCCGGCGGCTCCGCCGGAGGTGGAGGCAGCCTTGCTTGCGCGCGTCACCCAGTTCTACCAATTGGAAGTGGAGGGAAAGTTCTACCAGGCGTTGCAACTGGTAGCGGAAGACACTAAGAATTCGTACGTGAGTGTAAACAAGCCGACGATCCGGAGCTTTGAGATCGAAAGCGTCCAGTTTTCCGACGATTTCACGAAGGCGGATGTAGTCGTGTTGGTTCGCCGCCTGCTCCCGCTTGAGGGATTCATGGGCCACCCCTTAAGCTTAAAGGACTCCCGCCACTGGAAACTGGAGAACGGCCAGTGGTGCTACTACGTGGATCCACGTGCCGGGTTCAACATGTCCCCATTTAAACAGCTACGTCGCCCGGTCAAGGATCTCCCCCCTGGAGGACTTCCCGGCGCGCCAGGCCCGCCGGAGCCCATGCCGGGTAACGTTCCGCATCCGCTGGCGCTCACAGTGGACAAGCCGAGCGTGCGGCTCAACTCCGCGGGCCCATCCTCGGAGCAGGTTGCCATTTCAAACCCGTCGCCCTGGCCCGTGGCGATTACTGTTTCCGATCCAAAGATTGCCGGCCTCACCGTCAGCCTGGATCGCTTGACCCTGAAGGCGGGCGAGAAGGCCATCCTGAAAGTTCAGTCGAGCGGTGCAGTTCAGATTCCCACGGCGCCAATCACCATCGCCGTCAGAGTTCAGCAGACGAACCAGATTATCCCGATCAAAGTCTCTTTTGCCAATTAGTACGGCTGGAAACCGCTCCCTTACGGTCGCGGCTCGGTAACAAGTGAGGCAGAGTAACAAGTGAGGCAGGTCCCCGGCAAGCGGGGACCTGCCTGCGATTACTTTATCGGGAGCAGGGATCCGTTCCCGAACACTACGGTATTACCCTGTTGCACCACAATCGCGAACGGCGCATTGTTGCCGGGGGCGGCATTGTTCGGCACCTGGAAATCCACTTCGTAGACGCCCACCATGCCGTAAGCGTACTTGGCCGAGAGAACCAGTGCCCCGCCGTTATCGACCCCCACGATCACGCCGGCGTTCACTGGCAGACTCTGCGGCACCCAAGTGCCGCTTTGGTCGCTCAGGGGATCGAACTCGTCGGTAAACAACGGTGGCGTTGTCTGGCCGAGTCCCGTGACAAACATGCGCAGGGTATCTCCAGGCTGCGCCGGATTATTCACCGTGATGAAAGACCCATCCTCCCTCACCAGGACCGCGCGCGTTTGCCCATCGGAGTCCGCAAACTGGAAGATACCAGGGCTGTACGGCGTTACCGGCACAGCGAAGGCAGGCAAAGCTACGTTATCGACGGTGACCACCATGGGGACCGTGGCAGGCGGGACAGCGGCCGACGAAGGTACTTCGCAGGGCACCTGGGCCGACAAGGATTGCACGCCATTGAAATTCGCCACATACAGAATTGGCGCCGGCACACCGCCGAACTGGACGCTGACGCCCGCTACCTGATACTGCGGAGCGATGAAGGGGAGCACCAAACCTTGCAGCCCAGTGGCCAGCCCCGTTCCATAAATCGTAACAAGACTGCACGGCGAGGCCGCCGAAGGGGACTGGTCGAAACCAGCCGCGTTCACAACCGCGGTGACCCCGAGGGGCGGAAGGACGGTCAGGTCGAAGGTCTGCGTATACGTCGTGGTTCCGGAAACGATACTGGCGGTAATCACGACTGGGCCGGGAGTGGCGCCCGCCGTAGCGGTGACCTGCGCCTGCCCCTCTGCATCGGTCCCGGCCGTGGGTGCACTGAGGGTGGCAGATCCGCTGGTGACCGCATAGTTCACGGTAGCGCCCTGGACCAGCAAGGCGTTGTCGTTCACCTGCACGAGCAGCGGAGCGGTGAAAGGCGATCCCTCGGTGGCCTCCTGGCCACTGCCGGAGACAGCCTGCAGAGCGGTGACGACGATGTTCACATTGACCGTGAAAGTATACTGCACGGAGGTGTTGCCGGTCAGCGCGACCTTTACCGAGACCGGTCCGACAGTCGGGGTTACAAAAGCCGAGACCAGTCCAGTAGACGCCGAGGATGTGACGGGGCTGGTGAGGGTCGCGGTGCCCGCTATGACGGACCATGTGACCGCGGCGGCGTTGGACGGATTTCCGCTGGTATCGGTCACTTCAGCGGTCAGCGCAAAGGGCGTCTTGACACCAGCGTTAACGCGTTGGTTGTTGCCGCTGATGTACTTGATAATCGCCGGCGGTCCGCCAGTGACTGTAAGCGCCGCCGACGGAAGGCTCTGGAAGTTGCCCCCCGCGACGATGGTGTATGTCCCGGTTCCCACCTGACCGCCAAAGACGGGATAACACTTCGCCGTGCCCGTGGTATCGGTAAGAACAGTGCCCGCCGGCTGGCCCGCTTGCGTGGCACAGCTTACGGTCGGGCCCCCTGTCCCGGATTGAAGCCTCACCTGAATTCCGGAGAGAACCGGGCCTCCTCCAAATATTCCGTTGGTCCCAGCCACACTCACGACCAGCGGCGTGGCGGCCGTTGTGCCTACGGCGCCGCTCAGCGCCGGCGGCACCACAGCAGAAACGAGTGTGACGGAGATGGGAGCTAGAACTCCACTTGCCAGAGCCGACGTCTCGACGAACTGAACGCCCGCACCGAGGGCCGATGCAAGCACCGTAAACGGAAAAAAGCTGGGCCCGATGTACACTCCTTGAGGCCCCAGAGCATAGGTGGCCTGACCGGTCGTGCCGGTCGTAGACGTCGCCACAGTCAACTGGCCATCCGGCTGCGTGTCCGTCCAGGTGACGGTTGTGTTCGCCACGGGATTGCCGGTGGCATCGTTCACTTGCACTACCAGTGGGGCAAATTGCGTGCCGCTCAATGGACAATTCACGCAAACCAACTGTCCGTTACCGGAAACGATCGAAACGGTTTGGGCGGAACAAAAAGCCGGGAAAAGCAACAACGCGGTTAGAAAGCTGCCAGCGGCAAGGTGTTTCTGCATACACGTCCTCCTGACGTTAGGGAAGAATAGGAATGGTGGACGCGGAAAACCATG
The DNA here is from genome assembly GCA_049520215.1 of Bryobacteraceae bacterium. Classification (GTDB taxonomy): domain Bacteria; phylum Acidobacteriota; class Terriglobia; order Bryobacterales; family Bryobacteraceae; genus Bog-159. The sequence goes on from JBEKPZ010000060.1 coordinate 20,599, forward strand.
GTAGCACCATCCGGCTCAAAAAAAAAGGGGGGAGCTTGAAAGCTCCCCCCTTCTCACGACGAATGCCGTGAAGGTTAGTGAACGAGTTGCTCGCCGGTTTCCGTGGTGCAGGATAGGGCACCCGTCGAGCAAACGAACGGTTGCGCGGTACGAGGCGTGGCATCGGGGATGACCAGCGCCAGGTAAGCGGCCGCGAAATGCTCCAATTGATAGTCGCTCACAAAGCTGTAACCGTGAGCATATTGGAAATTGCAAGTCGCGATGGCGTAACCAAATGGTAAGGCCGGCGTTGCGGGATAGTTGGTATCGAGGCCCGCCAGGGTGAAGGCATCGGTTCCGCCTCCAGGAATAACCGCCGTGGTGTAAACGGGCAGGGCAAGAGCACCGCCGCTGTAGAAGGAGACTGTGCAGGCTCCGGTATTCTGCGGTACGGTCCCAAGACCGTCCATCGAGGTATTGGAGATAGCGATACCGGTGTCAAACCCGGCGGCATCGGTGACGTACGGGAAGAGCAGGTAAGTCACGCACTGTGAAGCAGTGAACAGCGTGACGCCAGTGCTGGGCGGGGTCGGCTGCGCGGATACCGTGGACGAGAACGTCGGGATCAGCTCAGACGAAGTGGCGCTACCAGCCTGCGGATAGTATCCGCCCCACGCAGTAGTTGCCAGATTGGGGAGGGTATTGTTCGGTTGGCCGATGAAAGACGCGTAGATGTTGAACGAATACGAATCAATCGCGCTGGAATTCGTGTTGGTTACTTCCCAAACGATCCAGCCACTGGTAGCTGCAGTGCCGATGCTATTGTCGATAAGCGCGGGCAGAGCTGCGCTGTTGTTCCCAGGATCGACGGGGGTGGGGGTCGTACCCGTACTCGTAGTCGTTACCAGGGTGGCATCCGAGACCAGCGTGCAACCAGCGTTGCTTGTGCCCGGAGCGCTAACGGCATCGGCACACCCGACAGAGGAGTTCGGAGACTGCGCCCAGACGTCCGCATAGATAATGGCGCCCGGCGGCACATTATTAATCTTCACCGCCAGCCTTGTCCCGTGATCGGCAACACCAATGTTTGTGCTGCCCAAAACCTGGATCTGAAGGCCGCCCTCCGAGTTGTAGACTACACCCGGCACGTTTTGCGGGCTCGGCGGGTAGATGGCCGCGTTGTAACCGGTCCCTGGGCTGCTGATGACCTTAAATGCAGTCGCGAAGTTCTCGGTAAATGTCGCGGTGCCTACTTTGGTCATAGGAGCGCTTTCGCATTCCAGGAAAGACGGGGTTAGACCCGCCACGACCGACCCATTACCAACAATGTCCTGACTCAGGCCCATGGTAGCGTACCCAACCACAGCCGTATCCTGGCCGGCGACGATGCCGATGGATGTGCTGCCGCTGGATGTGACGAGCGCAGTCAACGGTATGCCCACCGCAACATTCGACGCATCTACGCGAATGTTGGTGATGCGATAGGTGAGCGACCCGGTCGCGGGCGGGTCAACCGGCACGCCCAGAAACGTGATCGTTTGCGAGGGGATGCCAGGTCCGCCAAGCCCCGTGATTCCCTGGAAAATATTGGGAGAGACGGGCGCGGTGGTAAATTCCGAGCCAAAGCCGTTGGCGACAGCCGCGCACGCGATCGTCGGATCATAGGGGTTTGTGCAAGGAACCTGAGTCCCCGGTCTCGGATCGTCGATGAGCAAGAGCGCTTCCGTTAAGTTCACGTTCGCGGGGGCCACCAGCCCGGTGGGCACACCAAGAACGCGGCTGGTGATCGGCGCACCGATGTTCACCGTGATATTTGCCTGTGCAACCGGAGTACCCACCGGCGTAGACACGGACCCTGGAGCCTTCGCGCAGGTCACCACGATGTCACCCACGAGTTCGGTAAACCCTTCGTGACGAAGTGTGGGTGCCACACCGGCGGAGGCGGTACAAACAACACCATATTGTGCGCTCGCCGGAACTACCGATCCTAGAACCAGGACCAGCGCGGCGAACGCTAGAATCCATCTGCGAAAATCTGCCATTTCCTTCTCCTTGTGAATTGCGAAATTGAATCGGTCGAAGTTCTCTCTCAACCTGAGCCTCTCTACAACTACCTTAACCTTACCACTTGGGGAACTTCTCCGTGCGGGCGGAGATTTCATTAAGATCTTGCCGGTCAACCCTACAGCCTGGCACCGGGTACTACCGAACTATTCCCTGCGATGGGGCTGCCTGTTTTCTGTTTTTGTCTTTGGCCGGCTCGCAGGATTGCCCAAAAATTGCATTTGTGGCGAACTCAGTAAAGATATTCATAACGTATCGCTGCGCCCGTGTCAAGAGAAATTCTTTGCCTTCAACGAGCAACCAGCCATTTTCGAGCCCCTAAAGCACACATCAAACGATACGCTCGAATTAGATCACGATGCCTGCCCGCCAGTCAATAGTTTCACACCGAATCGTCTCATTTTAACGATTTTTAATGAAAGCGGTTGCGGGGACGCCTGGCGCGCTTTCCAAGGCATCATGTTATCAATCACTTGGGAGGATCTTTGGTGGCATGCTGGGCAGGGTCCACAGGCTGAAGCCCGTGCTACCTCACTGGCTGAAGCCTGGTGCCGCCTCAAATCCGCAGCAGGTGCCCAGCAGCCTCGCGTCCGGTGAGCTTCGAGAGTGCGTAAAGATACCATTGCAACTGGCGCTGGTAGCGGGTGGCGTCGCCGGAATCGCTCTTGAAATCGACCACGATCCAGCGGTCCTGCTCGATGAACGCCAGGTCGATTACGCCTTCCAGGAGCCGCCCATCTTCCAGGCGCAAGTGGATGGGCAACTCGCGGTGGCAGCGCTGGGCAGCGCGCGCGCGTGCCAGCAGCGGATGCACCCAGGCAGCTTCCACCGCCGCAGCCGCGGCATCGGCCTCTTCGGCGGGAGCGTCCAGCAGGCGCGCGTGCACTCGCGCCAGGGCGGCGATTCGATCCGGCGCGCCTTGCAGATCGAGGTCGCGAAGGATGGCATGCACGAGTGTGCCGAAGCGGCGGCCGCCGGGACGTTCGGCCGATGTTGCAACGGATTCAATAACGATAGAGCGATGCTCGGGCGGGTCCTCGATGCCTTCGGTGGGCGATACGATCCGGAACGCGGGCAACTGGCCGCTTTCGATGGTCCGCTGGCGTTGCTCTTGCCATTGCCGGTAGCGCGCGATGCCTTCGGCGGCTCGCGCGGCAGGCTCGGGCGCCAGAATGTCCTCCTGCCGCAGGCCGAAGCCCGGCGCGACATCCAGCCGCAGCCCAATGGGGTCCCACCAGACTACCTGGTGATCGCCGGTTTGCGGGGTGTGCAAGCCGGGACGCACGGAATCCTCGGGCTGGCCGAAGTGTTCGGTGGGGCGCTGGAGCACAGTGCGGTCGCCGGCGAACTCCGGGCAGCCCGCGGCCGCGGCCTTGGCGCGGTGCTGGCCGCGCGCGGGATAGATCGCTTTATTCAGCGGACCCAGCCAGCCCTCGCGCTCCTCATCGCCTACCGCGGGAACGACCAGCAGATCGCGCGCGCGGGTGGCCGCCACGTACGCGACGCGCACGCCTTCGGCGAGTTCGCGAGTGCGCTCGTGCTCTTCGTGTTCCAGCAATTCCCATGGCGCTGCGCCCAGCAGACGCGTCGCGCATAAAGTGCCCTCGACGGAGCGTTCGGCTTCGCGCGCCGCCAGGTTGGCGGTCATATCGGCCAGAATCACCACCGGAAATTCCAGGCCCTTGGCTCCATGCACGGTCATCAGGCGCACGCCGTCGGAGGCCTCTTCGAGCACAGGCGCTTCGGTGGATTCGGCCTTCTCCGCCTGCGCCGCCAGCTCTTCGACAAAGCCGCGGAAGGAAAGGCCGCCCGTCATCTCGAAAGTGCGGGCCAGATCGCAGATGCGGTACACATTCGCCAGTGCCTGGGAGCCGGCGCGCCGCAGCATGAATCCGGCGTGCGCGCGCGTGGCTTCGAGCAGCGCGTTGATGGTGTCCGCAACGGGGCGCGCGTTGCGGTGGCGATGCAGATCAGCGAGAATGGCCAGGGCTTCGACGATGGGCTGCTGTGGGGCAGGTTGGTAACCTGCGGGCCGATTGTTAATCGGCCCTTCGCGAGCGAAGCTCGCGCTAGACAGGCCGGAGGCCTGTCCTACTTGACGGAACGGATGTAGCCGGCCCACTTCGAAGCGGAAGCGCAACAGCAGATCGTCGGGGATGGCGAACAACGATCCGCGCAACGTGCCGAACACCGAAAGCTCGTCATCCGGCCATTCGATGGCGGCCAGAGCCACGCGCACGGTTTCGACTTCTTCGCGATGATAGAAGGACTTCGATCCGACCAGCAGGTGCGGGATGCCGCGCGCTTCGAGCGCCCGCGTGTAGTCGCGCGAAAGGTCCGTGCCGTAATTCGTCATGCGGCGAAACAGCACGCAGATGTGCTTGGCCTGCAGCGGCACGCGCGCGCCGTCCCGCGGATCGCGTACCTGCCAGCCGCTCTCGTTCCTGAGCCATTCGATGTAGGCCGCGATGGTATCCGGCAGGCAGGCGTTGATCTTCTCCTTGCTGATGCGCATCATGCCGTACGGCGTGGGCGCCGGCAACACCACAAGGGCCGGCTGCGCATCGTAGGCGGGAGTGTACTCTTCAAGCGGCGCATAGCGCGCCTGGCCGCCGGCGCGATCGCCAGTCATCTCCGGCGCGAAGGCCGCGTTCACCAGTTGCTGGATCGGCCGCACCGCGCGGAAGCTCTTCGTCAGATGGATGCGCGCCACTCCGCGAGAGGCCAACGCCGCGCAGACGTTTTCATATAGCACCACGTCGGCGCGCCGAAACTTGTAAATGGATTGCTTGGGATCTCCCACCACGAAAAGCTTGCCGGGGACGGGCGTCACCTTGAGCCAATCGTTTTGAGCGGGATCGCCGGCGGAAAGCAGAATCAGGATTTCGGCTTGCAGCGGATCGGTATCCTGGAATTCGTCCACGAAGACGCGGGTGAAGCGGTCTTGCAGGTAATGGCGGACTTCCGCATTGTCGCGCACCAGGTTGCGCACCAGCAGCAGCAGGTCGAGGAAATCGAGCTTGCCCGCGCGCTGCTTGCGCTCGGTATAGGCCGCGACGAAGTCTTGCATTTCGTCTCGCAGCGCGGCCGCGAAGTCGGCTCCGGCATCCCGGCGGAAGGCGTCGAGATCGCGCAGCAGCACGTCACGGGTATCCAGCACCTGCTGCCGTGAGATGCCTGGCGCGAAGTTACCCGAGCCTTTCTTGAAATCGCGGCGCAGGTCGCGCTCCAGTTTTAGCAGGCGCGCTTCCATCGTGTCGTAATCGGCCGGCCCGCCGGCCAAGTCCATCAACGGGTGCATGGAGCGGACCAGGTTGTCGCTCGATCGCGGACACTGGCTGACGATCGCGGCCAGCGCGCGGCATTCGGCCAGCAGCGCATCGATGCGGCCCGTGCGATCGAACGGCTCCCTGCGCCAGGGCGCGGTGTGGTCGCGCCAATCCACCAACTGCTTGCCGGTGTATTTGAGCGACTCCACCGGCGAACTCTCGGATTGCGCGCCGCGCCACGTCTCGCGCCATGCCAACCGCGCCAGCGCGCGCCGCAACGCTTCGGACCCCGCGTCCAGCTTCCGCTGAAACCACAAATCGAAGGCTCGGCCCCGCAGGCGGTCGGCTTCCGGCTCGGTGAGCTCTTCGAAGTCCGGATCGATGCGCGCTTCCACCGGACGCTCGCGCAGGATCTGCGCGCAGAAGCCGTGGATGGTGCCGATGGCCGCTTCTTCCAGACGCTCCAGCGCGTCTTCGAGGTGGTCGCGCTCCTGCGGATCGGCACACGCGGCGCGCGCTTTGTCGAGTTCCTCGCGCAGCCGGATCTTCAGCTCGCCGGCCGCTTTGTGGGTGAAGGTCACGGCCACAATCTGGTGCACCGGTGTGCCGGTGGCCAGCACGCGCACGATGCGCCGGATCAGCTCGGAGGTCTTGCCCGTGCCGGCGGAAGCTTCCACGATCAGGCTCTCGCCGAGGGAGTTGCGGATGCGCTCGCGCGCGGCTTCGTCATGTGTCTGCGGGGCTGAAGCCCCGCGCGGGATGAATCCCGCCCCCCAGGGACTTGGATCGGGAATCACGGAATGTTCCTCAGATCCTGCAAGGCTTCCAGCGGCTCGCGGCGTTTGCGCGCGGTGCGGCGCTCTTCGTTGGGGCCGCAGACCGGCAGATAATCGCACATCGCGCAAGCGCCGGATTGCGGCGCGGCGGGCAGAAATCCGCGATCGATTTCACCGTCGATCAGCGACATGGCGTGGGTGAAGAAGGCGCGGTGCCGGGGCGTAATGTCGAACCGGATCTCCTGATAGCCGCCGCGCTCGGTGCAGTACGAGAGCCGGCTCACCTCGGCGGACGCCCCCAACAGCGTCTCGGCCGCCATGGCATACGCCAGCGGTTGCAGCAAGGCGCCGCCACCCACATACTTGGGCAATTCCTGTGGCGGCTTGCCGGTCTTGTGATCCGTGATGCGCAGCGTGCCGCGCACCGGATGCTTTTCGATCAGGTCGATGGCGCCGCGCAGGCGCACGCCGTTATCCAGGACGGCTTCGGCCTCGGTGCTGTGGGGGTCGCGATACTCGCGCGCATCCGTGCCAAAGCTGAATTCGAAATGCGCCGGGACCCAGCCATCGTCCGAGGCGGCGACCTGCTGAATCCAACCGTGCAGATCGATGCGCAGGTCTTCGATTTCGCTGCGCCAGACGCGCGGGATGGCGGGCGCCAGCTTTTCCTCGTTCTCCGCCGCGACGCGATCGAGCACGCCGTCGGCGATTTCCAGAATGCGCGCGGCATTCTGGGGACGCATGGGCAGCAGTTCGGCGGACTGCAATTCGCCGAACAACCGGAACTGCGCCTGGTGAAACAGAGCGCCGCGGGTGAGCGGATCCATCTGCTCCAGCGCCACCTTCTCCTCGCGCGGCCGCAGCCGGTGGATGGCGTGCAACAGGAAACGGTACGGACACGTTGCATAATGTTGCAGCGCCGAGGGCGAATAGCTGCGGGCCGCCAGGCGTTGGGTGGCCAGCACGGCACGCGTGGCGGCGTCCGGCTCGACGATGCCATCGGCGGGGAACCATGCGGTGCGGTTGCGCCTTGCGTAGCGGCGTAGCGATTCGGCCAGGAAACGGTTAGCCGGGATCAGGTAGTTTCCCGCGCCCTTAGCGTCGGTGCGGCCCAGCGCGGCCAGATCGAATTCCGCATCGTCGATGGCTTCGAGCGCCTCGGCGGGCGCGGGCCAATCCAGGCGCGAGGGTGCGCCGCGGCGGGCGTGCTCTTCGAACGCGCGCAACTCGGGCAACCGCCCATGCGCGGCGCGCACGATTTCGAGCGCATAGAACGACGGCACGCGCGGGCGCGATTCCACCGCGTCCATCCGCGGGTAGGAGAAGACCAGGCGGGTGCGGGCCGCTGCGCAGGCGATGTGCAGACGGCGGCGTTCGTCGGCTACGCGGTCGTCCTGGAGGTGCAAGAGTGCGGGGACACAGGCTGAAGCCTGTGCTACCAGTTTGGTGCGGTAGACATCTAATAGGAT
>JBEKPZ010000061.1:0-28299 GCA_049520215.1 Bryobacteraceae bacterium
TTGTTTCGCGCCATCAACCGGCACGGGCAGCTCGCCGGGCGCCGCCTCACCGCCCAATCCGTGGCCCTCGTCATCAAACGCCTGGCCGCGCAGGCCGGCATGGAAGCGGACGATCTGGCCGGCCATTCCCTGCGCGCGGGCCTGGCCACCGCCGCGGCCGCCGCCGGCGTCCCGGAACGCGCCATCATGGCGCAGACTGGCCACCGGTCGCTCGCCACCCTGCGCAAGTATATCCGCGAAGGATCGCTGTTCCTCGAGAACGCCGCCGCCAAGGTGGGATTATAAGCCCATTCGGCGGCGCGAACTCGCCGCTAGCACGCCCGCCGGGCTATTGATTGGCGGATTGAGAATTTACGGTACATAATGAAGGAAGCCATGCAATTGGACGCCACCCTGCAACTGCCGGACGGAAAAAAGATTCCCGTGGTCGTGGAGCTAGACGCCACCCAGCTGGAAACCAGCCTAGCCGACACCGGCCTGGCCGATGTGGTGGCCCGCGCCGTCGAAGTGCTGGGCTCGAGACCCCGGGCGCTGGCCTGGCTGCGTACCCCCGTGGCCGGGCTGGACGGCAAAACGCCCCTCGAAGCCATGGCCGCGGCCGACGGCCGCCAGCAGGTCGAAGATATCCTGGGACGCATCGAACACGGTGTATTCGGGTAGTGACCGTCTACCGGCTCACTTCGGCGCGCTTTCCGCGCTGCGATGGAGAAGGCGCTAGGCTTTACGGCGGGCGCTGGAACAGCAGGAGGCGGGCGGTGGTCTACGCGGCCGCCACGCAATCGCTGGCGGCTCTGGAAATCCTGGCGCATACCGCGGCACTGGGCGACGACTACGTGGTGCTCGGGATCGACATTCCCGCCGATCTCACGATCGAAGAAGTGCGCCGCGGCGATCTGGCACGTTGGGACTTGGCCGGCACGCGTGCGAGGGGCGACCGCTGGTTGGAACAGGGCCGCACCGTGGTGCTGCGGGTTCCCTCGAAAGTCGTCCCGGCCGAAGCCATTTACGTCATCAATCCCGCGCACCCCGACTTCCCGCGTTTGCGCATCGCCCAGCCGGAACCCTTCCGTTTCGACGAGCGGCTGCTCGAGCGGTGGGTAGGAATTCGGTAATAAAGCTGGCCTGTTCAAGAGCAAGTGCGCCTACGCGCAGCCATGTGCCTGCACGCCCCGTGGCGCAGGTGCGCCGGGCGATACCTTCAAGTTGCCCTGATCGGGTGCCATTAACGCGCAGCCGCAGCCCGACGCCGGCGGCCAGTTGGGGTAGCGGCCACAATCGTGCGAATTCTTACTCCAACGTATTACACGCAGTGTTGGTAAGGTCGAATCGTACGTAGCAGATCCTTCAGCACATTGCAACACTGCGGCGGAATTTAGGTGGCAACCAGATAAATAAATCGGGTTGCGGCCGGCGCTAAAACACCGCGGGAAGCTCCTGTTTTTTCGTGAAATCAGGGCGTGCACGGCTCCCTGCGCGCAATGTGCCCGGGCCAAAAGCTGCATTACACGCAGTAAGGTGGTACCCTAACCGGGGGTTGACTATGCGTGTAATACAGCGCGGCCCGGCCAGTTCTGGATTCGCCGCTTTCAACGGCAGGCCGCGGACCTCTATGCGGCGCTGGCGGCGTTGGCCGCGCCGCCAGCGGCTTCGAGCTTAGTCCGCCGCGCCGCGCTCTGGAGATGTTGCAGTCCGCTTTCAGAATTAAATGGCGTGATGCCGTCAACATTCTTTGGCGTCCTATTGCGGTATGGACGAACTTGCCGGCCTCCCGGAAGACGTCAGGAGGCTCGCCCTTGATCGGTTTCGGTTGCTCTCAGCCTCACCTTGAGCAGAACCTGTCATTACAGTCGGTAGACGCCAGTCTCGTCAAGGCACGCCACGCAGTATTTCGCCATGGAGCGCTGCCTGTATCGGCTAGCGAAGTCACCATTCGCGGACCGGTTCATTCTGAAGGGAGCCCTCCTGCTGGCGGCTTGGAGGGCGCCTGTTGCCCGGCCAACGATGGACATCGACTTGGCCGGAAAGACGAGCCACGAGTTGGAGCACATTCGGTCGCTGGTCGGCGAGATTTGCGCATTCGCTACTGAACCTGACGACATTGAGCTTACCGCCGCCTCGATTCGAGGTTCAGCGCATCAAGGAAGACGCGGATTACGAGGGTGTGCGCGTCTGGTTCAACGCGACGCTCGCGAAGGCGAGAATCGGGTGTTGGGGAGCAACGGAACAGAAAACTCGCTTAAGGATTCACGCGACCTCGTCTATCGACTCTGTTGGGCTCCGCAGCGGCCGTAATTCCCCACGTTGAGCAGCTTCCGATACCGAAAAGGCATACCGACCCAGCAGGTTGATGTGCTCGAACACGGGTATTGGGGGGCAACGGAACAAAAAACTCGCTTAAGAATCGTATTGGGGATCAATGGAACGGAAGAGCGGGTTTTAAGGACACCCGAGTTTTGCAGATCCCGTGAACCACTGGCGTCAGGCGACATCCTCCAAGCCGTCGGCCGGATTGCGAAGGGGTGGAATAGCCGAAAAGCCAAGAGCCCGCCCTCGCTTTCGTGCGGCGAAAAACGGACGAAGGTCCTCCTGCTTGGGTGCTGCTACCAGGAGCGCCCGGTCTTGGCGGACGAGCGAGACAGCCGGAAGCGCTCCTACGGACTACTCCCCGCCATTTCGCGCAGCATGGCCTCAGCCTCCTCCTTCGCCGGCCGATGGAGGGCCAGCACGCTCGCATCGTTCACCGTACGCCAAAGGGTCACTGCCCGCGCGACCGCCTCGCGGGCCTGCTTCCAATCGCCCGCCGCCCGCGAAACCGATGCCAGCACGAAGTAAGCTTTGGCGAGATGACCGACGCGCCGTTCCGATTTCGGATCGCCATCCGCATAGGCCTGGGCATGAACTACCGCGCGATTGGCCAACGCCCGCGCGGCGCTGTGGTCGCCGGCATCGGCATCGAGGGAGGCCAGCGCCTCTTCATCGGTGAAGGTCTGCAGAGCACAATAAGAAAAACCGGCCTGTACGGCGGCGCACGGGCCGACCGTGGCCAGCGACTTCCGGTACTGCTCGGCGGCCGCGGAAGCCTGCCCCATACTTTGCAGCCGCCGCCCGGCAAACTCCTGCGCGACGGCCAACTGCACGGCGATGCTGGCAGATTTCGGATTCCCGTTAGCGACGGGTTCTATGATGGCAATGGCCTCCCGCAGAGTAGCCAGCGACTCGGACAAACCCTCCGCGGCCGGCTGCACCATTCCCAGACGCGACAGCGCCACTCCCAGATCGTATTGCGCAGTCATATCGCGCGGATCGGCTTGTGCCAGTCCGCGCGCCAGCGCCACGGACTTTTCACCGTACGTGCGAGCCTCCGCGTGCCGCCCTGGATTGTCCCGCCAGCCTGTATCCAGAAGGCGGGAGTAATTGCCATACACCACGATTAAATCCCGGCGCAACACCATATCGTCGGGCCGCTCCCGCAGGATCTGCTCGCGCATCTGGATTGATCGCTCATAATACCGGGCGGCCGCGGGCGGGTCTTCGGCGATCGAGGATGCGGCCGACGCGTATTCCGATCCGAGTTCCCGCTTTACATCCAGATCCGCGGGAAACCTGGCCACCAGATCCAACCAGAGCGCGATGGCCTGGTCCGCGCATGCGAGCGAGCCTCGCATGTCGTCGAAGTGGCGCAGGGCGTAGGAAAGGCTGTGGAGCGTTTCGGGCTCCTGTTTGGCCCACTCCACATTGGATCGTCCCAGTTGACCCAGCCGGTGCGCGGCCGGCAGGAGAGCCCCATAGGCCTGCGCAGCTTCGCGCGGCCGGCCGTTTCGATCGGTCAGGTCGCCCACGCTGCGCTCGATCTGCACCCAGCGCAAGATGACGGCAGGATCGCCTTGGCGGCGGCGATACAGCGGCGCAAGTACGGCCTCGGCCTTGTGATAGCTGCGCAGGGCCCCCTCGTAATCATGCAGGCTGGGGCCGGTGGGATCGCCTTGAGCCGCGCCGATCTTGAGATACGCCGAACTCAGTAACAGCCGCATGCGATCAGCCAGACCGTGAGTCTTCTCCAGGGACTGCAGGTAACCGAGCGTCGTGCGCACCACACGCTGCCGCGCCTCGACCGCTCCGGGCAGTGCGGCAATCGCATCGTGAATATCGAACAGAGTGCGGTCGGCCAGATCGAGCAGGTCCGTGAGGCGTTGTTCAGCACGAGCTCCCTCGTGCACTGCCCGATCGCGTTGTTCATCCGCGATGCGGTGCTGCACGGCTTCGGAAAGGCGCGCAGCCTCCGCCCGGACCCGCTCCCTCTCCGCCACGGCCCGCTGCACCTCGGCCACCTTTCGTTGCGATTCCGCCGCCTGGCGGGCGGTTTCGGCCTGCCGCCCTTGCGAGACGGCTATCACCATACCCGCCACCAGGCTGGCCACCACGATGGCTGTGGCTGCCAGTTCGAAGCGCCTCCTCCGCAGGAACTTCCGCGTGCGGTACGCCACCGAGTTTTGCCGCGCCCGAACGGCACGGCCGTCCAGGTGGCGGAGGATATCGTCGGCAAACTGGTCCACGGAGGGGTAGCGCCGCTCGGGTTCCTTGCGCAAAGCCATCATCACGATGTTGTCGAGGTCTCCGGCCAACCGCCGTCCCAGACGCGCGGCATGGGGAAGCCTGCGGTCCACGACCGCGCTGGGCCGCGGGATTTCCGTCTGGCAGACGGCGCGCTGGACGTCGGCCGGCGTTGCGGAATCCAGGCGATGCGGCTTGGCGCCGCTCAATAACTGGTAGAGAATCGCGCCCAGGGAGTAGATATCGGCGGCCGTAGTGATGGGCTGGCCTAGAATCTGCTCCGGGCTGGCGTAGTCCGGAGTCAGAGCGAGCCCCCCGGAGGTCAAGGCCGGGTCGCGATCCGCCGCCAGGAGTTTCGCCACGCCGAAGTCCAGCAGCTTCGGCGACCCGTCCGCCGCGATGAGAATGTTGCCAGGCTTGAGATCGCGGTGCACCACCAGGCTGCGATGGGCGTACGACACCGCCTCGCACACCTTCAGGAACAGGCGGCAGCGATCCTCGACGGCCAAGCCCCGGTCGCGGCACCAGGCGTCGATGCGAAGGCCCTCCACATAATCCATCACCAGGAAGGGGCGCCCTTCCGGGGTGGTCCCGCCATCGATCAGACGCGCGATGTAGGGATGGTCCAGACTCGCCAGAATCTGGCGCTCATGCCGGAACCGCATCAGCAGTTCCGCCGTGTCCATACCGGCTCTGATGAGCTTGAGGGCGGCCTGTTTTTGGAATTGGGAATCGTCGCGAGCTACCAGGTAGACGATGCCCATGCCGCCGCGGCCGATCTCGGGGCCGACGCGCCAGGGACCAAACAGCGCGCCTATGACCGGGTCGGCGCCGAGCACCTGCTGCGCGGCGGCTTCCACCGCCAGGTCGATATCGTGCGAATGGCTGCGATCGGCCGCGAGCAGCGAATCCACTTCCCGGCGAAGATCCGGGTTGCCCCTGCAAGAGCCCTCGAGAAAGCGATGCTGCTCGGCGGACGGCAGATCGGCCGCCGCGGAGAATATTTGCTGGACCTTTTCCCAGTTATCGGACATGGCTGGCAATCGAGCGTACACTTCTTCCCAAGAGGTAATGCGTAAAACAGGAGCGGATCTTCTCGGGCCGCATCATTTTCTTGCCGCACATTCCGGCGCGCGTTGGTCCATCGCCGGGATCGGGCGCCCTCGCGGAACCCGAGGAGCAACTCCGTCGTGAGGGCGGCGCGCTCCTGGATTGGGGCGTCGTCGCGGACCACTCGGTGGGGCAGACCATCGCACTTTGTGGTCTGCCGACTTCGGGGAGCGCTTGGCAGACGACAGTGCGGCATCTTTATGGCACCCGGAAGGGCACGTTGCTCGACAGCGTGCCGCTGGGTGTGACCACCTGGACCGTGCCGGTGGTCGCGCCGACGGGTACGGCGGTGATGATTTCGGAACCCGAGACCACGGTGAACGCAGCCTCAGTGCCATTGAAGCTGACGCTGGTCGCGCCGGTCAGATCGGTCCCTAGAATACCGATGGCCGCTCCCACCTCGCCCCTCGCTGGCTGTGTTTTCACGAACGCGCCAAGGCCTACAGAAAAGTTGAAGACCGTCCCATCTTGGTTGGCCCCGCCAAAACTTGCGGTCCCGTAGAACGTCCCATTCGTGGCCTGCATCAGGCCCGCTTCCGGGTTTCTGCCGTCCGTGCAGCCGAGATGCTCGCAGAAGCTGTGCAGCGTCGCCAGCGTGCCGCTCGGCGCCATCTCGAAAATCGTCCCGTAGCCACGGGCCCCTCCACTATTCGTTGTCCCGTAGAAGTTCCCGTCGGTGCCCTGGGCCAGTACAGCTCCGGGGGCGCTGCCGTCGGTCCTGTCGAAGCTGTGCAGCGTCGTGAGTGTGCCGCTCCGGGTGATTTTGAAGACCGTCCCAAGGTCGCTGGTCCCGCCGCCGCTGGTTGTCCCGTAGAGGTCCCCATCGGTGGCCTCGACCAGCGCCGCGAGGGGGTTTGAGCCGTCCGTGCAGTCGTTTTGGGAACAGAATTTGTGCATCGTCGTCAGCCTGCCGGTCGGGGTGATTTCGAAGACCGTCCCCCCATCGGCGGGCCTGCCGCCGGACAACGTAATGCCGTAGAGGTTCCCATCGGCGGTCTGGAGCAGCCCCGCCACGGGGAATGCGCCGTCCGCGCACCCGCTTTCGGAGCAGAAGCTGTATAGCGTCGTCAGCGTGCCACTCGGGGTGATTTCGAAGACCGTCCCACCGGAGTTGGCCCCGCCATTCCTGGCTGTCCCGTAGAAGTCCCCATTGGCGCCCTGGACCAGCCCCGCGAAAGGGTTTGCGCCGTCCGCGCACCCGCTTTGGGAACAGAAGCTGTATAGCGTCGTCAGCGTGCCTCCGGGTGTGATTTTGAAGACCGTTCCATAGCCCAACCCGCCACCGTTGGTTGTCCCGTAGAAGTCGCCGCTGGTGGCCTGGAGGAGCCCCGCTTCCGGGAGCACGCCGTCCATGCACCCGCTTTCGGAGCAGAAGTTATAGACCGTAGTCAGCGTGCCGCCCGGGGTCATCTTAAAGACCGTCCCCGCGCCATTGGCCCCGAAACTGGACGCTGTCCCGTAGAGAGCCCCATTGGTGGCCTGGATCAGCACCACGCCGGGGTTTGCGCCGTCCGTGCTATCAAAGCTGTGCAGCGTGGTGAAAGTCTCCTGTGCAGGCAGGGCCATCGCCGTCGCTGCGCACAGCGCGAAAATCGTCTTGAGAGTCATCGTTTTGTTCCCGCTTTCTCATTTGCTCGGATGAACTGAATCCATTCCACCGGGCAATGCGGAAAATCGCGGGAGGATTTTCTAGCAATTCGCATAAGGATCGCTTTTCCCCTTCCCGGCGTCCGTTTTGCATCCCCCCGTCGATCGGCTTTCGCCAGAACGTGCAGGCTGCGCCGTGTCCATACCGGCCCCGATGAGCTCGAGTCGGCATGCTTTTTGGAGTTGCGCCGGGAATCTGCTGCGGGGCGAATCGACATCCTGGCGGAGATCGGGGTTGTCCCCGCACGCGCCTTCGAGAAGCCGATGCTGTTCGGCGGACGGCAGGTCGCTGGCCCGTGAAAAACATTTCCACGACCGCTTCCCAGCCATCCGGTCCGCGTCCAACTCGGAATCTGCGGCTTGGGCAGGGTCTACGGCAGATCCAAGTCGAGCGCGTAAAGGTCCGAATTGCTGCGAATCACCGAAGCGACCGGCGCATCGCCGGGCGCCAGGCCGGCGAGCACATAGCCGGTCACATTCGATTGGAGCAGTTGCCGCGAGCTCGCGATGCGCTCGATTCTCCGATTGCCGATTCGCACGCGGAATACTGGCTGGTCGGCACCTGCATACGCATCCTGATAGTAGACGTATCTGCCGTCGCGGGACCAGAAGGGGGGACCCAGCCCAACGCCAGTGGCCAGCGGGGTCCACCGCCGAGTGCGGAAGTCGAATAACATGATTCGCGTTCCTTCCGCCCTGGTGGCTGCAATATAGCGCGGATCGGGAGACCAAGCCGCCCGCGAAAGCCCCTCCGACCCCGGCAGCAATTCGATCTTCCGGGTCTTCCAGTCCATTACATACACCGCGGAAGCCTGGAACATGCCGCGGGAGAACACCAGCGAGTTTCCGTCGGGAGACCAACCCGGCTCGCCGTCTTTGCCAGGAGCGGCGATGATGGCCTCTGGAACCCCGCCACCGGACCGGCTCACGTCAATCACATATACTTTCACGGGTTCGCCGGCCCAAGCTCCGGAGAAGGCGATCCGTGTTCCGTCGGGTGACCAGCGCGGCTTGCTCGCGTGCAACGGCGCGGGTGTCAGCGGCGCCCGCTCGGTACCGTCGGGCCGGCTCCGCCAGAGGCTGTCGTCGGTAGCCGTCGTGTAGGCCACCCATCGGTCATCGGGCGAAAAATCGACCCACCGGCCCGCGACGCCGGAGAGATACGTCATGAACTGGCTGCGTCCGGCGTCGTAGCGCACCAATTCCCTGCGTTCCTGCCCACTGGCGAAGAAGACCCGCTTGCTGTCCGGACTCGGAGCTAGCGATGGGAACGCCAGCGGAGTGGAGTAGATCTGAACGGGACGCCGGCCGAATGCCTGCAACCAAGCCCGGTTCTCACGGATGGCCCAAAGGCTTGCCGTACCGAACTTGGATCGAATAAACAAGTAATACTTTCCCGACGGGATCCAGCTTCCGCCGTAATCACTGTCCGCGTCCGGCACCGGACCTCGCAGCAAAGGATGCAGGGCAGTGCCGTCCGCGGCCACCTCCCACAGTGCGCCCTTCCATGTGTCATGGTCATGCAAACAAAAGCGCAGAGCTTCCGGCCCAGGTGCGGGCGCCCAGCGGACGGCGTCCACGCCTCCGTTCCTGGCGTCCATGAGCTTGCGGCAATCCGTACCGTCGGTGTTGACCCGAAATAAGGCCGAGCCACGGGCAAAGACGATCCGCCTCCCATCCCGGGACCACGCACCGGCGCCGCCCAGCACATCGCCAATCCGGCGCGCAACTCCACCCGCCACGGGAATGATCCAAAGAGGCCGGTTGTCTCCATCTCCTCGTTGGCCCGACACCAACAGGCTGGAGCGGTCCGGCGAGATATCGAAGATGTCTGGCTGGAAAAGCGATGGCGTCACCGGGAGCGGCGCCGGTACGCCCCCTTTGACCGAAACCCGGGCTAGCGACCACTGGCCGCCCGTCCGCTCGGTGAAATAGATCTGGGAGCCGTCGGTCGCAACGCCGTTGCCGATGGCGGCCCGGCCGGTTTGAGTGAGCTGCAACACCTGCGAAACGCGGGGGGTACGCGCGAAAGCGCCGAGCCAATACTCCAGGGCGAGTCCGCCGGCGAGGGTGGCGGCAATGAGCGCGCTTGCCACCACGGCAAAGCGGTTGCGTCGGATGAATTTGGCGGAGCGATAGGCGAGCGTATCCGGGCGCGCCATCACCGGACGCCCCTCCAGGTGGCGCTGAATATCGCGCGCCACGAGGCCGGCCGAGGCATAGCGGCGTTCCGGCTCCTTCCGGATGGCCATGCGGACGATGTGGTCCAGGTCGCCCGCAAGTTGCGGCTTCAGCCGCGCAGGCGCGGCCGGCTCCGTTTGGCAGACCACTCTGGCGATGGCGTCCGGCGTGTAGCCGGACACCGGCTGGGCCTTCTTTCCGGTCAGCAGCTCATATAGAATGAGGCCCAGCGAGTAGACATCCGCCGCGGTCGAAGCCGGCTCGCCGCGCACCCGTTCCGGTGAGGCGTATTCCGGCGTCATCACCAGGCCAGTCAGCGTTGCCGCTTCTTTCTCCGCGCCCGGATCCAGCAGCTTGGCAATCCCGAAATCCAGCAGTTTGGGCGTGCCGTCCTTGGTCACCAGGATGTTGGCGGGTTTCAAGTCGCGATGCACCACCAGATCGCCATGCGCGAATTCAACCGCATCGCAGACCCGCAGAAAGAGCCGCAACCGATCCTCCACGCCGAGCGTATGCCGCTCGCACCATGCCGTGATGGACTCGCCCTCGATGAACTCCATCACCAGGTAGGGCACGCCCTCGGGCGTGGATCCGCCATCCAGCAGACGGGCGATGTTGGGGTGCGACAGGCGGGCCAGGATCTGGCGTTCCTGCCGGAAGCGCCGCAGGGTATCGGGCGACGCGGCCGCCGCGCGCACCAGTTTGATGGCTACCTGCTGGTGAAACTCGGCATCGTCGCGGGAGGCGCGGTAGACCGCGCCCATGCCACCGTGGCCGGCGATGGCCTCCACTCTGTAAGGTCCGAGGCGCGTACCGATCAGCCGCTCGTCGGGATCGGGCTCCTGCGCCGCGGCGGCTGCCGCCGATGCAATTGCCGCGTCGGCCGAGGCAAGCTGCTTGCCGGAATAATCCAGCAGGGACGCCACTTCCCGCCGCAGATCCCGGTCCGGGCATTCGCGCTGCAGGTAACCCGGGAGCTCTTCCGGCCGCAAGTCCACGGCACCCATGAAGAGGCGTTTGACTTCGTCCCACTGCTCCGGGTTCAGTTCGGCCATGCCGCACTCCCGGCAGGTTTACCGGCCAGTGCGTGCTCCACAGGCGGCCGGCAGGCCTCGTGGATCGGCGCAGTCCGGTGCGGCGTGCTCTCCGACCGTTCGTTGCGCATGAACGATCATATAACGATACGCGTACCTTCGGGCGTGCTAGCGGTGTTGTCACAGGTTGGCATTGGGGCGCTCCCGCCGTGGCCAATCTCGCTGCTCACCAGCCGCCGCGCCCCGTGACGGTCTGGGTTCAGGCTCTACTTGCCCAGGCCAAGAGTGGGCCGCAGCGTCGCCGGGTCGGGCCGCTCGGGCGCTAGCGCGGGATTGGCCGTGTTGCTGAACGCGTAGAAATTATGGTCTCCCGAACCGACGTAAACCGCCCCATTCACCACCGACGGGGAAGAGACTATGGCGCCGCCGGTGAGGAATTGCCACAGGTTGGCGCCGGTGGTGGCGTTCAAGGCGTAGACAGTGTTGGTGTATTCGGAAGCGACATAGACCACCCCATTAGCCACCGCCGGGGAACCCGTCCCCGGAGCGGTCCAGAGCAAGGCGCCTGTGCTGACGCTAAGGGCGTAGACATCGCCGTCGAGTGAACCGACGTAGACTACTCCGTTGGCCACCGCCGGGGAAGACACCACGGCCGCCCCCGTGAAGTAATCCCACAGGTTGGCGCCTGAACTGGCGCTCAGGGCATAGATATCGTTGTTATCCGAGCCAACGTAGACCACTCCATTGGCAATCGTCGGGGAAGAGTCCACCGCCCCCCCAGCGGTGAAACTCCAAAGCATGGCGCCTGTGCCGGCGTTCAGAGCATAGACATTGTTATCGTCCGAACCGACGTAGACCACCCCATTGGCCACTGCCGGGGCAGAGTACACGGCCGCCCCGGTGGCGAATTGCCAGAGCAGCGCGCCTGTGCCGGCGTTCAGGGCATAGACATTGTTGTCTTCCGAACCGATGTAGACCACCCCGTTGGCCACCGCCGGGGAAGAGTCCACGGCCGCGCCGGTGGTGAATTGCCACAGCTTGGAGCCTCTGCTGCTGTCCAGGGCATAGACATTGCCGTCTTCCGAAGCGGCGAAGACCATGCCGTTGGCCACCGCCGGGGATGACGTTACGGCTCCCGCGGTGGCGAATTGCCACACCAGGGCGCCGGTGCCGGCGTTCAGGGCATCGACATTGCCGTCGTCCGAACCGACGTAGATCGCTCCATCGGCTACCGCCGGGGAAGAGTACACAGCGTTCCCGGCGAGGTAGCTCCAACGCAGTCCGAGAGCGGGCGCCGTAGATCGGTTAAGAACATTTTCGCGCGGGTTCAATCCGCTGTGGCTAGATGCGAAATGGAACTGCGCCCAGTTGGTTCGCACGTTGAAGGGTGCCTGCGCGGCATCGCCAGTCACAAGCGCCACCGCCCCGGTAACCCAATTGCGCCCCGGCAGCGCTGAAGCCGGCACCTGGATTTTGACTCCGGAGAACGAGCCGGAGCTGTTCGTAACAGTCAGCGCCAGGTCGGTGGTGTCAAAATAGATGTTAACCGCGGTAGACGCCGGGAAACCGCTGCCGGAAACGGAAAGGTCGCTGCCCGGCGGCCCAGCCGGCACCGAGAGCGTCACGGCGGGCTGCGCGAAGCACACTCCGCCGAGCAACACCACGCTGAGGAACATGCCGGCGATTCGTCCGGCCGATTTCAATCTTGTTTTCATATTGGATCTCCTTTTGCTTTTCAGTTTGGGTATGCCAAGCTTGGCATCCCACACCTGTAATGCGTAAAGGAGCGGAGGGCTTTACGGAAGAATTGCGGAGGGTTCGGCGGATCGCGCCGCAGCATTCTGCCCGCACACGCTTCGGGAGGTGCGGCGAACTTCAACTCGCCGGCGCCCCTTGCGAACCGGGCGCGGGTTGGTCCATTTCCCGTTGCAACCAGGCTTCCGCCAACCGGAGTTGGCGGCGGACCCCGCCGATTTCCAAGTTCAGGGCGGCGCTGGATTCCTCAGCCGTCAGGCCGCCGAAATACCGCATCTCCACCAATCGGGCAAGCAGCGGGTCCTTCTCTGAGAGCGCCGCGAGCGCATCGTCCAGCGCGATCAGGATGGAGGGGCGCTCCACGGAGCCGTCGCGCTCTTCATCGATGGCGAACTTCTCGTGTCCGCCACCGCGCTTGGCGGCGTTGTGTTCGCGCGCGTGATCGATCAGGATCCTGCGCATGGCGTGGGCCGCGATGGCCAGAAAATGGGCCCGGTCGCGATAGCCCGGCTGCTCCTTGCCCACCATGCGCACGTAGACCTCGTGGACCAGCGCGGTGGGCTGCAAAGTGTGGCCCCGACGCTCGCGCCTGAGTTGGCCGTCGGCGATTCGGCGCAACTCCTCGTAGACCAGCGGCACGAGGCGGTCGAGCGCCCCCTGATCGCCGTCGGCAATTTCCCGAAGTAAGAGAGTGACCGTCCGCGCGTCGGACATTGGCAATACCGGATTGCTTCCAGCATAACAAAGCCGGCGCCGCGCGGCGCGATGGATCGCAGGCCCTTTAGTGCTGCACGACCCCCATTTTCATCGGTCCCAAAATCCCCAGCAAATCGGCTTTCTCCTTGTCGGGCACCTTGAGCTTATCGAGGGTGGCTACCAGGTCCTCCACCACGGCATCGAATGCTTCGCCGGTGACGCCGCTCCCTTTGTGTGCCGTTACTATATCGGGACCGTTGTACTGGCAGGGTCCGCCGGCGCCCTGACACAGGAAATCGGCGAGTTTCCGTTTGTACGCCTCCGCGTTTGCGGGATCGGAAGCGGCGTGCGCAAACCACTTGTTGACGCGCTCGTCCGCCAGAATCCGGCTTACCAAGTCGTCCACGACGGCGCGGATAGCGGGCATGCCGCCGAGCCGCAGATAGAGACTCGCGTGCGGTTCCGCGGCTGCCAGGCCGGACACCGTAATGGCCGCCAGGACGGCCGTCATAATTGTTGTCTTCCAGTTCTTCACTGAGGTTCTCCTTGGTAGGTAATGCGCAAAAGCGCCGTGCTTTTTGCAGGCACGTGTGAAGTTCTTTTCGTAAGCCGGCCGCTTCAGCGGTGCAGTTCGGTAATGTCCGGCTCGCCCGCTTGGTCCAACAACTCGGGGTGCAGATAATGGCCCCGGTCGGCCTTATCCTGTTCCACTTCCACGGGAATGCGATGCACCTCGGCCCAACCGTCCTGCCGGATGCCGGTCACATGCCAGGAAACTTCCGCGTTCGGTTTGTCCGTCCGGATGGCGAACATATCGGTGTCCAGCGGGTGATCGATCTTGAAAGAACCGCCGCCCCTGAGCGGCCGGAATGGTTCGAGGCGCCGAACAGCGACGTCTCCGGAGAATATCGCCGCCACGCTGTAGCATGTTGCCAAACCACTTATCGAACTGGTGGTCACAGCATAGATTCCCGCGCCAATGTTGTAGCCGGGGTAAGCCTCGAGTCCATCCCGCCACCTTGCGCCGTGGCGCCAACAAAAACCGCTGGGGAAGATGATTCTCCGCCGGCGTTGGGGCACGCACACCACGTGATGCGTCAGTTGAAATGCGATGGGCTTCGATGAAGCTCCGACATGGTCCTCCTCGCCGCTGGTCATCAAGCCACTTGAGGAGGACTCCTGGAATGGTCAAGCCTGTTCAAGTCTCACTGGTCGAACCAGCGGCTCGCTCAGCGAGTGACTGGCGCGTCCTGGCTGAATCCGAAAGTCACTGGGCCGGCCACAATGGACGTAGTATTCGGGTTGTTATCCAGCGGCTCCCAGCCGGAACAAACACTCCCGCTACAGGGCGTCCCGTTATACTGAAAGATCGCGTGGCCTCTCATTTGATAGACCGTGCTGGATCCGGCAACGGGTGCCCCGGTGAACGGGTGGTCGTCGATTTTCACCCAGCCGGGGCAAGTGCGCCCGTTGCAGGGTGTACCGGTGTACTGCCAGATCGAAACCGCCGTAGGGTCGGTAGAAGAATCCCTGCGCTGCTGGTACAAACCGCCCCCTGCGGCGATGCTATAGGTGTCTTGGTTGTCGTCGATTGTCTGCCAGGCGTAGGCGATCGGCGACGGGGTATACTGCCTGATCGCGCCTGTCTGCCGGAAGTCGTATAGAGTGCTTGCCCCAACTGCGAAGGAGTAGACGTTTGTATCGATTTGTCCCCAGTTGTTGTACGCCCCGCCGAACCGATATAGATTCTCCCCGGACGCGGCGATGTTCCCAAAAATCAAGAGAGAGGCGTTGGCGCCGAAAAAAAACCCCTCAGGATCTTGGACGGGCTGAGGGCCGCTCAATTCCGTCCAACCGGGACAGGAGCCCCCGGTGCAGATTACGCCGTTCCACACCCAGAGCGAACCGTCTTGGTGCAGCTCATAAGGATAGCCATTGCTCCCAGCACCGATCGCCGCATCGAGTTGGTTGTTATCGAGTTCCACCCATCCGGGGCAGAAACCCTCGCTGCAGGCTGGCCCGACATACCACCAGATCGACCCATCGCCGTGCATCTCGTAGAGCGCACCCCCGCCAGCGGCGATCATGAACATATTTGGGTTGTTGTCGAGTTCGATCCATCCGGGACAGGAACCCATGCCGCAGGGTGTCCCTGTGTACTCCCAGATCGATCCATCGGAATGTGTCTGATAGAGTTCCTGGCCCCAAGCCATCGAAGCCATACTCGTCGAGATGCCGGCCGCCAGCAGCGCGATCCTCTGCCATTGCGATATCTTCATTGTCATAAAGAGATTCTCCTTTTTGTTTTGTGTTGTGCCGCCCTGCGGCAGATCGGATGAATTGAAGTCCATCCACCGGGTAATGCGGAAAATCGCGGGAAGATTTTCGTGTAATCTACACAGACGGTTTTGCTTGGCCGTCCGGGAGGATAGTCATGGCTTCTGGCCAAGACCGCCGCCGTGCGGCATGTCTGCCGCGCAACGATTGGAAGATCGGCCCCAACTGCCGGCGGGGTATGGCCGGAGGCGATTTTTCGCCGGCGTTGGGGCACCAACATCAGGTGATACTTGCAGTCCCGTTGGAGGCGAACCATACTTCCGGAAGGGTCCAGCCTGTTCAAGTCTCACTGGTCGAGCCAGTGGCTTGCTCATCGAGCCGCTCAAGACCGGAGACGTCCTCCTAGAATATGAAACCCAATTGGAAAGTCATTGGGCCGGCCACAATGGACGTAGTATTCGGGTTGTCATCCAGCTCTATCCAGCCGGGACAAACAGTGCCAAGACAGGGCGTCCCGGTATATTGCATGATCGAGACCTGTCCCGGTGAAGGGGTTCTCATCTGGTAGACCGTGTTGGATCCGGCAACGGGCACCGCTGAGGTTGGGTGGTTGTCTATTTTCACCCATCCGGGACAAACGCTCCCGTTGCAGGGTGTACCGGTGTACTGCCAGAGCGAAAACGTCTGAGGGTTGGTAGAAGAGTCCCTGCGCTGCTGGTACAAACCGCCCCCTGCGACAATTCTATTGGTGGTTGGGTTGTCGTCGATTGTCACCCAGCCGGGTTTGGTCGGCGACGCGTTATACTGCCTGATCTCGCCCGACCACAGCCAGTCGTACAGGGTGGTTGCCCCAACTGCGACGTACTTGACGCCGCTATCGATTTGCCCCCAACTGTTGTACGCCCCGCCGAACCGATAGAGATATTCCGGTTCGGCGTTTTCCATAATCAACATAGAGGCATTGGCGCCGAAAAAGAACCCATAAGGATCCTGCCCGGTTTGAGCGCCACTCAATTCCGTCCAACCGGGGCAGTAGCTCCCGCTGCAGAGCAGGCCGTTAAACTGCCAGAGCGAAAGGTCGGTGTGCAACTCATAAAGGATTGCTTGCCCCCCAACACCAATCGCCGAAGCGTTTGGATTGTTATCGATTTCCGCCCATCCGGGACAGGACCCCCCGTTGCAGGGTGGCCCAATGTACCACCAGATCGACCCGTCGGTGTGCATCTCGAAGAGCGTACCTCCGCCGGCGGCAATCATGTTCATCTTAGGGTTGTTGTCGAGTTCGATCCATCCCGGACAGGAACCCCCGCTGCAGGGTTTCCCCGTGTACTCCCAGATCGATCCGTCGGAATGTGTCTGATAGAGGTTCTGGCCCCAAGCCGTCGAAACCATACTCGTCGAGATGCCGGCCGCCAGCAGCACGATCCTTTGCCATTGCGATTTTTTCGTCGTCATAAAGAGATTCTTCCTTTTGTTGTGTGTTGGGCCGCCATGCGACAACCCGGATGAATTGAAAACCATCCGCCAGGTAATGCGGAAAAATGAGGGAAGATTCTGTGTAATCTAAACAGAAGTTTTTGTCTGGCTCCGGACGGATAGTCGTCGCATCCAACGGTGCTGAAAATGCGGAAAGCGCGACGGACTCGAATCCGCCGCGCTCCTCAAGTGCGGTTGTGTTTTGCAGAAGGCCCGGCCAAAGACTACTGCTGCTGGCGCTTTTTCGGACGGGGATGGTGCAGTTCGGTAGTGCCCGGTTCGCCCGCATGATCGAACAACTCGGGGTGCAAATAATGTCCCTGGTCGGCCTTGTCCTTCTCCACTTCCACGGGAATGCGATGCGCGTTGGCCCAAGCGTCCTGCCGGATGCCGGTCACCTGCCAGGAAACTTTCACGTTCGGTTTGTCCGTGCGGATGGCGAACGTGTTGTGATTGACCTCCGATGCCACGATGGCGTGAGCAAACTGGCCGATGACCGTCAACTGGTAGCGGAAGTCGCTGTTCAGCGCTTCGAACCAGTCGGGCAGTGCGACCGTGGCGTGGCCCCCGCCGTCGGTGACGATGTTGCCGTCGTAGATGTTCTTCATATCCGGCGATTCCACAAAGGAGTGGTAGAGGTACTTGTTCGCTGGGTCCAATGGGTGATCGATCCGGAAAGAACCCCGCTCTTGGAGATGTTTCCCGAAACTTGGATGTCGCCTTCGAATACTGCCGCCACGGTGTTCAATCCGTTGCAAGTCTCTCCACACATGCTTGTAGCGTAGATCCCGACCCCTGTATTGGATCCCGGGAAAGTCACGACTCCGTCCCCACCCCCCACCGGCTCTTGGCCGAGGCTCCCCCCGCCGAAGAAAAAGCCGCCAACGCCAGCGGTGCATTGGACGCAGCCCGCGATGGTATTTCCTCCCTGCGCCGAAATACCAACGCCGCCTTCGTTGCTCTCCTGATCGTTATCGCCATTCCCCCCAATGGCATTGATGCCGTTACCACCGCTCCCTTGAATCCCGGCAGTTCCCCCGGTTGCGGTGACGCCCACGCCGCCATACACACTAGAACCGCCGGTTACATCGATGCCGTCGCCGCCATAAATGGCGCCGATGCCACCGGTGCCGGAAAGAGCTGGGCCACCGGTCGTCACGCCCGACCCTCCTCCGCCCACCGCGAGAACACCAGCTAGGGCAGTGCCCTGGGCAGTGCCCCCTGATACGCCCCCTGCGATCGTAGCGCCGTACCCGCCGTAGCCCAACGCACTAATTGCCGTCCCGCCCGTGTTGCTGACGGCGATGGCCGGAACATTGGTAGCAGCGCTGCCGCTGAATGGCAAACTGAGAGGAGGCCCCTGAGCGCCCTGGGGGCCTGCCGGGCCCGCCGGACCTGCTGGACCCGCGGGACCCGCCCCCCAATCGTTAGGTCGAAGTTCGCCGCGCCTATCGCGGTTACCGCGAGGTCGTAGCTGCCAGGCTTCAGGCCTGGGGGAAGCGACGCGCTGATTTGTGTGTTGTTGAAGCTCACAACCGATAGTACGTGACTCCCCAACGAGACCTGCGGCGAACCGGAGACTGGCTGCAGCGCCCTGCCGTTGATCGTGATGCCGGTGAGATTGGAATTGGCCGCCGCGCTCAATACCACGGTCTGCGCGTAGGCTGCGCCGCCCAGGGTCAGCAGCGCGCACAGCGCGATGCCTCTGCCCAGCGGGACAAGACGTCCTTTGCCTATTTGGTGTGTCATCGTTTTATGTTCCTCTGTGAATTCATTTCTAAGTCCGGTCTACTGCTGTTCGCGGCGCTTCGGACGGGGATGGTGCATTTCGGTAATGCTCGGCTCACCCGCATGGTCGAACAACTCGGGGTGCAGATAATGACCCTGGTCGGCTTGGCTTTCTCCGCTTCCACGGCAATGCGATGCGCATTGGCCCAGGCATCCTGACGGATGCCGGTCACTTGCCAGGAGACCTTCACGTTGGGCTTGTCGGTTCCGATGGCAAAGTTGTTTTGGTTGACTTCGGAGGCCACCCAGGCCCGCGCCGGCTGGCCGATGGCGGTGAGCTGATAGCGGAAATCGCTGTTGAGCGCCTGGAACCAGTCGGGCAGTGTCACAATGGCATGACCGGAGCCGTCCGTGGTCACATTGCCGTTGTATACGTTCATCATGTCCGGCGATTCCACGAAGGAGTGGTAGAGGTACTTATTGGCTGGGTCCAGAGGATGATCGATCTTGAAAGAGCCGCTGCTCTTGGAGAGATATCCGCTGACGTTGACGGTGCCGTCGAATTCGCCAGCCCAGCCGTTGGGGCTTCCTCCTACAGCATAAACACCCTCCCCACCTTGAAATGAACTCCCACCGCCAGCGAAATACCCGCCCGCGCCCCCGTAGCAGGTGGCGCAACCACTAACAGCATCGCCGCCGTGCCCGGCCACTCCAGCTCCGGCTATGTCGCCAGTCCCTCCAAGGGCATTAACGCCCGGACCGCCGGTTTGTAAGGGTCCGGCGGCCCCCCGGTTGCGCTGACGCCCGAGCCGCCCTCATATTCATATGAGTACGAGCTGGTGCCCACGGCTGCGCCTGTTACGTCGATGCCGTCGCCGGGAGTAATGCCAATACCACCGGTGCCGGAGAAGGCTGGGCCGCCGGTAGTCACGCCGGATCCTCCTCCGCCCAACGCGCCTATAGCTTGCTGCCCAACCCCTCCTGTAACGCCGCCGAGGACGCCCACTCCCACCCCTGCCGTGTTGACGACTGTGAAGGCAGCGCCATCAGCGGAAGATACGGTACCGATGAATGGCAAACTGATCGAAGTTCCCGGCGCACCCTGGGGACCCGCCGGACCAGCCGGACCCGCGGGGCCCGCCGGACCGGCCGGACCAGTCGGGCCATCAGATCCGATCGTCACATCGAAGTTCGCCGCGCCGTTAGCGGTCACCTCAAGGTTGTAGGTGCCGGGTTTCAGGCCCGGGGGCAAGGCAGCGACGATCTGAACGTCGTTGGAATTGGCGCCAACCCCGAGTGTGTACCCCCCTAACGAGACTGTCGGCTTGCCGGAGGGCGGCTGCAGCCCTGTGCCTTTGATCGTGATGGTCGTGAGAGTGGAATTGGCTGCTGCGCTCAATATGTCGGTTTGCGCGTAGGCCGCGCCAGCCAGCGCCAGCAGCGCGCATAGCGCGATGCCTCTGCCTAGCGGGAAAAAGCGTCTGCATGTTTGGTGTGTCATTGTTGTTTTAGGCTCCTTTGTCGATCTCGTTCTTGAGTCTTCTAAACCCACTACTGCTGCTGGCGCTGCTTCGGACGGGGATGGTGCAGTTCGGTAATGCCTGATTCGCCCGCATGGTCGAACAGCTCGGGGTGCAGATAATGACCCTGATCGGCCTTTGTTTTCTCCGCTTCCACGGGAATGCGGTGCGCGTTGGCCCACGCGTCCTGCCGGATGCCGGTCACTTGCCAGGAAACCTCCACGTTGGGTTTGTCCGTGCGGATGGCGAACGTATTGTGGTTGATTTTGGATGCCACGATCGCCTGGGAAAACTGGCCGATCACCGTCAACTGGTAGCGGAAGTCGCTGTTCAGCGCTTCGAACCAGTCGGGCAGTGTGACCGTGGCATGGCCCCCGCCGTCGGTGGTGACGTCGCCGTTGTAAATGTTCATCATGTCTGGCGATTCCACGAAGGAGTGGTAGAGGTACTTGTTGGCTGGGTCCAATGGGTGATCGATCTTGAAAGAACCGCCGTTCTTAGAGAGATTTCCGTCGACGTAAACGTCTCCGCTGAACAGACCCGCCACGCTGTTATAACCGTTGCAAGGTGGTGTCCCAGCCGCGCAGACGCTTAGGGCGTAGATTCCAACGCCGGTGTTGGAGCCGGGGTTAGCATGGACACCGTCCCCGCCAAATGTCGATCCATCGTTAGGGTTCCCTCCGCCTTGAAAATATCCGCCGGCGCCAGTCGTACAGAGACTGCAACCCGCGATGGTGCTCCCTCCCGTCGCGAAGATGCCATTGGCGCCGGATGGCCCGCCGTAAGAGCTATCGCCGCTCCCAGCGTAGGCGGTAATGCCGTTACCGGCGGACCCGTTGATTCCGGCCGCTCCGCCAGTTGCGGTGACACCCGCGCCGGCTTGCGCCTGATAACCCGTGACGGCGGCGCCTGTTACATCGACGCCGTCGCCGCCACTGTTGGCGCCGATACCACCGGTGCCAGAGAAGCCTGGCCCACCGGTAGACACGCCGGATCCTCCACCGCCGACGGCGAGAACACCGGCTAAGGCAGTGCCCCCTGACACGCCCCCTGCGATCGTAGCGCCGTAACCACCGTAGCCTAGCGCACTAATCGCCGTCCCGCCTGTGTTGCTGACGGCGATGGCAGGGTCATTAGTAGCAACGCTACCGCTGAATGGCAAACTGAAGCCTGGTCCCGGAGGACCCTGGGGGCCTGCCGGACCAGCCGGACCAACAGGACCTGCCGCGCCAATCGTCACATCGAAGTTCGCCGTGCCATTCGCGGCCACCGCTAGGTTGTAAGTGCCGGGTTTCAGGTTTGCGGGCAACGCCGCGGTGATTTGGACGTTGGTGAAACCGCCAACGGTGAGTGAATAGCTTCCCAGCGAGACAGTTGGGTTGCCTGAGGGTGGCTGCAGCCCAGTGCCTTTGATCGTGATAAAGTGCAGGTCGGAACCGGCTGCGGCGCCCGATATGGCGGTTTGGGCGTGTGCCGTGCCTGCCAGGGCCAGAAGCGCGCCAAGCGCGATCGCTCCACCCAGTGTGAGAGAACCGTTTTGTTTCATCATGGTGATATTCCTTTACTCTTCAAAAGTCTTTGAGTGACCTCGCGTCTATTTGCGAGGGCGCTAATTCGGCGATGGGAAGACACCCAGGGTGCAGATGGTGTAAGTGAGGCCGTTGGGCGCCACACCGCGAAGATCCGGAATAGCGAACGTGGTGACGCCGTCGCCGCCGTATAGATTGCCCAGGAGCGTGAACAACGGGGTGTTACCGGCGATCGGCAGTAGCTGGCCTGTGGCGGGAATGCCGTTGGCCACAAATCCCGCGGTCAGCATGACCTGCCCAACCGTACAGAGCGCGCCGGTGCCCGCCGCAGCCAAGCTGGTGTTGGCCCCGAAGCGCGGGTCCAAAGCGACGACGAAACCGCCGATTAGGCCATTGTTCACGGTGAGCAAGTAGCTGGCCGCCGCTAGCCCTGGCGGTGTGTCAGCCACGATCACGCTGTCGCTCCAACTCGCCACCGTCAATAGGCTGCCTCCGAGTTTGACAGACGGCGCGCCCGCGGCTGGCGTAAAGCCTTTTCCGACGATAGCGATCTGGTTGAGGGGCTGATTCAACGTCGCGCTTGCGATGCTGGGCTTGACGGGTTGGCCCCATGCCACGGAAACCATGCTCGCCGAGATGCCGGATGCGAGCAGTGCGATCCTTTGCCATTGTATTCTTTTCGTAGTCATAGCGATCTTCTCCTGGTGTATGTCGTGCTGCCATTGCCTGCCGCTGGAGGCTGTCCGGCCGCTTGGCCTTCCTGCCTCCGGCGGGCAGTTCAGATGAACTGAAATCCATCCAGCAGGTAATGCGTAAAATCACGGAGAGATTTTCGTGTAGTTTCACTTGGGATCTTTTTTTCTCTCGGCGTCCGCTCTGCGCCCCGGCGATAGGCTTGTGCTAATGTTGAACGCGATCCAAGAGCCATGCGCTCAGACTCCAGGAAGTTGTGTGTCAGAGACGACGAGAATATCAGCGGCCAGTGCAGGAATTCCAGCTCGCCGCTTTCACGTCGCTTGACGATGATGGCCTGAAACTGCACCGTGCCCTGGATGCGCCGGCTTCTGGCCAACGGGGATGCCTGGGGGCGGGTGGCTCAGCTTGGCCGACTGGACGTTGCCTCCATCAGTAATCCGCAACGGTGCGCCCACCTCCGTCTGGGGCTGAGAGGTATCGCAGGTGGCGATGTCGTGGTAGATCTGCGTGACGTGGTCGAGCAAATCTCGGAAGAGCGCCGGGGAGCCTTCCGGCAGATGCCCAGCTTTAGCCAGCGAGCGCCCCGCGGCGGAGACCACAGCCATGCCAGACAGCAGGACGCGGGCGTGGCGGCAAGCAAGGTGGTGCGCTTTGCGTGCGAAGGGTTTATCGGGAGTTGAATGTGACCGCCGGCATGGCACGAAGAGCGGCAACGCCATCGGTCGGCCAATGCGTATCTTCGACCGGTGTGAGGTGTTTCGGTTGCGGGAATCCGGCTTGTCCATCCAGAGAATCGCCAAGGAAATGCCCAGGCTAGGCCTTGTATAGACACCGTGCGATACGAATGGATGAAGCAAGAACCGGCGGAATCAGCAAAAACCGACGGCATCTCATTTGAGTTGTTCGGGACCGCATAGACGAAACCGGAGAGCAACGCTGGCACACGATCGAGTCGGTGCAGATTGAGCCCGAAGCCGGCACCGCTAGGGCGAAGAAATCACCCGGATACCATCACGTTTTGGGGAACCGCCGTGCCCTTGGCCCTGCCGGTTTGAGACGCGAGCCATCTCGGGCGGGACTGGCTTCCGCCGGCCCTCGCGGCGTTGGTGGAAGGGCGTCGCTGACAAAGAATAGTGTCCGTTAAGGGGGCAACGCCGCGATTCCGGTAAACGCGCTTCGTGATCGGAGACGAAACGCTGTCCAGGACAGACGCGTCAATCGCTGCCACTCTGTCGTTTTCTCTATTACAGTTGACTCATTCATTCTACGCCCCTTAATGGGCAATATCGGTAGCCATGAAGACCTTACCTCGGGGCGGCTGGGGAAAGCCAACAGATCTCTACAGAAAAAAATCTGAGGGGTTACACAAAAAGCTCCCACGATTTCCGCATTACCTGGCGGATGGTTTTCAATTCATCCGGGTTGTCGCATGGCGGCCCAACACACAACAAAAGGAAGAATCTCTTTATGACGACGAGACTATGGCAATCGCAACGGATCGCGATGCTGGCAGCCGGCATCGCGATGAGTATGGTTTCGATGGCTTGGGGCCAGGAGCTCTATCAGACACGGTCCGATGGATCGATCTGGGAGTACACGGGGACACCCTGCAACGAGGTTACCTGTCCCGGATGGATAGAACTCGACAACAACTCAAATATGAGCATGATCGCCGCTGGCGGAGGTGCGCTCTTCGAGATGCACAAAGACGGCTCGATCTGGTGGTATATTGGGCCGGCCTGTAGCGAGGGTTCCTGTCCCGGATGGGTGGAACTAGATAACAATCCACTCGCTATCGCGATCGGTGCTGGGGGCAATGGCACTCCCTATGAGGTGCACCAAGACGGTTCGCTCTGGGAATATAACGGCGTAATCTGCACCGGGGGCACTTGTCCCGGCTGGACGGAACTGGAAAACAATACCATTCAAGGAGGTGAAGCAGGTGCGTACTATGGCGTCAACGGAGCTATCCTGGTCTGGCAGAGCATCCCAACGACTTGCAGTAACATCGGCATTTCTCTCTCCCTGTTCGGCGGGACGCCGAACATTTGGACGGGAATCGATGAAAGCAACAACGGTTTCGCAGTTGGGGCGACTGCCCTGTACGAAATGACGTCGAGTGGCGAGGTCAGGCAGTATAACGCGTCGCCGATCACCTACGACTGGCTGACAATCGATAACAACCCACGCGTCGACTTCATTGTCGCGGGGGGCAGCGGTTTGTACGAGCTGCGAGCTAATTCCACGGCAAAATACTCGGTCTGGGAGTACACCGGTACACCTTGCGACGGGGCTACGTGTCCCGGCTGGGTGCATATCGACAACCACACGTCCGAAGTTTCACTCGTTGCTGGCGCCGATGTTGCCGGGTCCAAGACGGTCTATGAGATGAGATACCCTTCAGCCGGTGGGGTCTCGATCTGGCAGTATAACGGGACGCCCTGTGATGAGAACGTTTGCTCGGGCTGGGTGCCGCTGGATGCCAACGCGAAGACTACGTCCATCGTGGCCGGCCCGGTGCCTTTCCCGACGTATCCTGGGTGCGCGGGGTTTTAAGCGGGCCGCCTAAGACAATCGCCATTCCGGGGCTGTCCCAGGCATGAAGCAAAGAACCGGCGGAATCAGCAAAAGCACGACGGCATCTCATTTGAGTTGGCGGCGCCGGTCTTTGAAGGCCAGCGCTGCCTCGTTGTTCGGGACCGCATAGACGAAACCGGAGAGCAATGCTGGCACGCGATCGGCGCGGTGCAGATTGAGCCGGAAGCCGCCGTTGTTTTGCTGGTTGTTTCACGCATATAGGGAGGACAGCTATGGCGAAGAAATCACCCGCATCATCTCAGCCCGCAGGGCTGAAAAGCATGAAATCCGAAGACATCAGGAACAGGCAATGGACTGAAGAGGAACGTAGCGCGCTCCGCCGCGCTGCCGCTCGCCAGGCAGCTGGAGACGATTCGCACATTAACTTCGAAGACATCCCCGCCTGACTGCTGAGCACTGAAATCCAAGGGCGCAGGTCACCTGACGCGCATCAACGACATCCTCACCAACCTGATGGAAGCCGAACGCAGAACGGGCTAAATCACGGGTCCGTCGGACCGGACGCTGCGCCTTCCAAAAGGCCCCCGCGTAGACTCCTTCAAAAGCGTCCTTTCGGCAGGGCTGCGTAACGACAGCCGTCCGAATGCTAAAGATTGACAATCTCTGTTATGCCGGCTAGAGTTAGAAGGAGGAACAGGCACCCCATGAACGTCTCGCTCACCCCCGAACTGGAGAGGTTCGTTAGCACGAAAGTCGAATCCGGCCGTTACAATTCGGCGAGTGAAGTCGTCCGCGAGGCCCTTCGCCTCCTGGAAGAGAACGACGCCGCGCGCGCCGCCCAACTGGCGCAATTCAACGACGAACTCGGCCGCCGTCTCGCCGCCCTTGATCGAGGCGAATCCGTCGATCCGGCGGCGGCCCGGGACAGGTTGCGGCGTAAGTCAGAGCAGCGCCGAAACCCGCGCACGTGAGTAATTACATTCTCGGTCCCGATGCGGATCTCGACCTCGACGATATTTGGGAGTATATCGCCGCCGACAGCATTGACGCCGCCGATCGGTGGATCGCAAAGGTGTTCGATGCGTTTGAAGCCATTGGGCGCATGCCGGGCATCGGCCACAAGCGCGAAGACCTCACTGCCTATCCGGTTCTGTTCTGGCCAGTCGGCTCCTACCTAATCATTTACCGCACCCGCGCCGACCGGCATGCAGTCGAGATCGTGGCGGTCACGCAGGGTTCACGCGACATCCCGGCGTTCCTGCGGCGTCGCCTGCACTGACAAATCACCATCGGCCACGATGCCTTCCAAAAGGCTCCGGCATAGATCCCTTCGGAAACGGCGGTTCAACAAAGTTTTGCCAGGCCTGCCAGAGCCTTCCAAAACCATCAGGTTTTGGAAGATCCGGCCAATCGGACGTTCAGCATTCCTTGAAGCGCCGGCGTCCGCGATTGGCCCAAACCTCAACTTCCGGATGCGCCGTAACACAGGACTTGGTTTGCCCCTCGATCGGCTCAAGCCGGATTAAGCCCTTGGGTCGCGTTATTGCCGTACAAGAACCCGCCAAGGTTTTCCGCGCGTTCTCCTGACAGAAACCTGACACGACCCTGATCGAACCCTGACGAAGAACGGCGTATACTAACTCCACAGTGCGTCTCCAAGCGATCAGCCCGCTCTCCGTGCGCCGGAGCTTGCCCCTGTTTCTGGCCATCGTAGTCGGCCTGGCGATTTGGCAGGTTTGGCTCACCTGGCGCTTGATGGATCAGGACCGCAATCTCGCGGCGCAGCGCTCGCGCGAGCGCCTGGAACAGATCGCCGGACTGGCCGTGGCGCAGCTCTCCAGCGCGCTTGGCGGATGGGAACTCCAGTTGCGGGAGTTGGACGCCTTGCCGCCGCCGGTTGCGCTGAAGGCGAAGCTGCCTCCGAACGTGACCTTGGTCCTGCTCGCGCATCAATCCGTAGCCGTTTACCCCGCCAAATCTCTGCTGTTCGTGTCCGAGCCTCCCGCGGCTGTTCCTCTTCCCCGTGGGTTCGAGGCCGCCGAAAGGCTCGAATTCCGCAATCAAAGCTACGAGCGGGCGATCGAAGCCCTGCGGCCATTGACCGAGCAGCCGGCCACGCGCGCGGAAGCCTGGCTGCGCATCGCACGCATAGAGCGGCGCCTCAACCACCCGGATGAGGCACTGGCTGCCTACGACCGCTTGTCGCGGGAAACCGCCGCCAGCCCCGCCGGCGTGCCCTACGCGCTGTGGGCGGCGGGCGCACGCTGCGAGTTATTGCCCGGGACGGCGGCTGCGGAGCAGTTGCGCGCGGCACTGCTCGCGGGGCGCTGGCCGCTGCAGCGTGAGACTTTCGAGTATTATTGGTCCGAAGTGAATCGCATCCGTCGCACGGCGGACAGTGCTCCCAAAGACTCGCTGGAATTCTCGTTGCTCGTCTCGCGGCTGCACGCGCAGTGGCAACAGACGGTACGGACGGGCTCGAATTCCAGCGGCCGCCAAGTTCAGCAGGACGCGTCGTTGCTCATCTGGTATGCCACGCCCCAGCGCCTCGCTGCCCTGTCGGCGCCCGCCGGCTGGTTGGGCGCCGGCCTGACGCTGCCCGTCAACGCCGCCGACATCCGCTGGCGATTCCAACCCACTGGCGCGCCGCCCCCAGCCGAGCCGCACGTGTTGCGGTCCCTAGCCGAAGCCCAACTCGCTGGCCAACTCGAGTTCTCCACCGCCGCCGTCGAGAATCGGGGGACCGTCCGCGCGCTGTGGCTGGGCGGCGTGGCGCTCATGCTAGTGCTGGTGCTGGCGGGCGCGTATGCCATGAATCGCGGCGTGAGCCGGGAACTGCGGGTGGCG
The DNA here is from genome assembly GCA_049520215.1 of Bryobacteraceae bacterium. Classification (GTDB taxonomy): domain Bacteria; phylum Acidobacteriota; class Terriglobia; order Bryobacterales; family Bryobacteraceae; genus Bog-159. The sequence goes on from JBEKPZ010000061.1 coordinate 27,586, forward strand.
CAGCTTCAGTCGGATTTCGTCGCCGCTGTTTCACACGAATTCCGTTCCCCGCTCACCACGCTCCGGGGCATCGCCGAACTGCTGGCGAACGACCGTCTCGCCGACGAATCCCGCAAGCGCCAGAGCTATGTGTTTCTGGAGCGCGAGACCGGCCGCCTGCAGCGCCTGGTGGAGGACCTACTGGATTTCGGGCGCATGGAATCCGGGCGCAAGCAGTACCGCATCGCGCCGCACGATGTATTTGTCTTGGTGCGCGCGGCGGTGGCGGAGTTTCGGGAAGAAGCGCTGGCCGGCGGCTTCCAGGTGGAACTGGACCTCGATGCGCGCGCGGCTACCATCCAGGCCGATGAGGAAGCCCTGCGGCGCGCCATCCGCAACCTGCTCGAAAACGCGGTAAAGTATTCGCCGGAGTGCCGTACGGTGTGGGTGGAGGGCCTCGCGGCATGGGGATCGATCCGCGGGAGCAGCGCCAGATCTTCCACAAATTCGTGCGCGGCTCGGCGGCAAAGAAGGCGGGCATCAAAGGCACGGGCATCGGACTCTCCATGGTGCGGCAGATCGTGGACGCTTGCGGAGGGGAGATTCGCCTGGAGAGCGCGGCCGGCGAGGGCAGCACCTTCACCATCCTTCTGCCGCTGGCGCCGCTTACCGGAGACGGGGAGGCACGCGCATGAGCCGAATTCTAATTGTGGAAGACGAGCCGGGCATCGCCTT
>JBEKPZ010000062.1:0-31115 GCA_049520215.1 Bryobacteraceae bacterium
CCCGCCAGCGGCGCAAAAACCACCTGCCGAAAAACAATCGCCATTATGGATAGAATACCGGGTAGGCATGCCCGACTCCAATGTGCTTGACCGCATGCGCCACGACTGGAACGCCCGCGCCCTCGAGGATCCGCACTATTACGTCGCGTTCGGCCGCCGCGAACAGGACGACGCCGAGTTCTTCGCCACCGCCGCCGATGTCGTCCGCGGCCTGCGCGCCGAGGCCCGCCATCTGCGCCCCGCCGGCCAGCCCTTCCCGCGCGGCCTGAAGGCTCTCGAAATCGGCTGCGGGCCGGGCCGCATCATGCGCCCGCTCAGCGCGGACTTCGCCGAGGTCCACGGCATCGATGTCTCCGACGAAATGATCCGCCTGGCCCGCGAGAAACTGCGCGCCATTCCCAACGCCTACCTGCACCATACCCGCACGTCCGACCTTTCCCTGTTCCCCGACGAGTCGTTCGATTTCGTCTACTCCTACGCCGTCTTCCAGCACATCCCCAGCCGCGAGGTCGTGCTCGGCTATCTGGCGGACGCGCGCCGCGTGCTCAAACCCGGCGGCATCCTGCGCTGCCAGATCAACGGGCTGCCCGAAGCATTCCAGCGTTATAACACCTGGGATGGGGTGCGCATACCGGCCCCCCAGGTGGCCGATTTCGCCGTTCGTCACGACTTCCAACTCTACGCGCTCGAAAACGTGGACACGCAATACCTGTGGACCACCTGGCGCAAACGGCCCGTAGGATGGCGCGCCCGTTTGCACGATGCCCCGCGCCCCACCCCGGCGCCCGCCACCTGCATCCGCATCATCAGCAACGCGCTCACTGCCGATCCGCTGGTGCCGGCCTCGGGACCCCGCGCGTTCGCCGCGTTGCGCATCGAAAGCCTGCCGGCCGATTGCGATCTGATCAACCTGGAAGTGCGCATCGACGGCCGCCCCGGCGCGCTCTCCTACCTGGGTCCGCCCGAGTGGGACGGTGTCGTCCAATTGAACGCCGCCATACCGCCCGGCACCCGTACAGGCCTCGTCCCGGTCGAGGTCTTCTGGCTGGGCGCGCCGCTCACCTCGGCGTGGATGCGCGTGGTCCCGTCCGGGCCGGTCGTGCCGCGCCTGTGCGCCGTGCGCGATGGCGACAACCTGCTTTCCGGAACGCGCATCATCAGCCGCACGGTGAAGCTGGTCTTCGAAGAAACCTTGCGGCCCGATCTCTTTCACGCCACCGTCGGCGGCGTCGCAGTCCGCAGCGCCCTCACCGTCTGCACCGACCCCGTGGAACAGCGTCACGAAATCAACTTCGCGCTGCCTGAGTCGATCGGTCCTGGCCTGCACGAACTCCGCATCCACATCGGCTCAAGAGCCTTCCCCTCCATAACCATCGAGGTAGTCTGAAGTGCAGCAGGCAATCGTGGGGCGGACCTCCAGGTCTGCGCGGGTCCTCCAGGACCCGCTGCTTGTTCTATCCCTCCTCCTAACCGCCTGCGCCCACCCCCCCGACTTCTCCCGCCGCACCGGAATCATAGAACTGCCCGCCGGAACCCTGGTCCTGCACCGCGAACTAACCCTCCCCGAAGGAGCCCACAACCTGGAAATCCGAGGCAATCCATCCGGCTCTACGCTCCGGGCCGCCGCCGACTTCCAAGGCCGCGCCCTGATCTACGCCAAGAACGCGACCGATCTCCGCCTCACCGGCTTCCGCATCGATGGCAACCGCGCCGCGCTCGAAAAACCGATCGGCATCCCGCCGTCCGACGTCCCCTTCGCCCGCTATTACCGCAACAACGGCATCCTAGTGGAGGGCGCTACCCATCTCACCATCCGAGACGTCTCGTTCACCCAGGTCGCCAACTATCCGCTGCTGGTCAGCGCCTCTACCGCCGTCCGCATCGACCGCGTCCATATCCAGGACTCCGGCTCACTCGGTCCCACCGGCCGCAACAACGCATCCGGCGGAATCCTCCTGGAAGAAGGCACCCGCGATTTCGAAGTCCGCCAATGCGCCATTGCGCGCGTGCGCGGCAACGCCATCTGGACGCATTCCAACTACTTCTCGCCCCGCAATGCCGGCGGCATCGTCGCGCGCAACGCCATCGAGGAAGTGGCGCGCGACGCCATCCAGGTGGGCCACTCCACCAATGTCCGCGTCGAAAACAACACCGGCCGCCGCATCGGCTATCCGCTGGAGTCGGTGGATATGGCGGGCTCTGCGATCCCCGTCGCCATCGATACCGCCGGCAACGTGGACCACTCGTCCTACCTGGGCAACCGCTTCGAAGAGGTCGACGGCCAGTGCATCGATCTCGACGGCTTCCACGACGGCGAGGTGCGTGAGAACTCCTGTATCAGCCGCGGCTCGTACGGCCAATATCCCAATGCGCAATACGGCATTGTGTTCGGCAACTCCAATCCCGACATGCAACCCGTCAACGTCACCATCGCCGGCAACCTGATCGATGGCGCGGGTTATGGCGGCATCTTTCTGATCGGATCGCGCCACGTGGTGTCGGGAAACCGGCTGCTCGGTTTGAACCGCAATCGCTGCACCGGCGACATGCGCCAGCCGCGCTGCAACTACGCTCCCGATCAGCCGGCCCTGTTGCACAGCGGCATCTACCTGGGGAGCGGCGCGGCCCGTCCGGCCGAAACCGTGAGCAACCGCATCCAAGGCAACGAAATCTCCGGATTCGCCATCGCGCAAACCTGCGTGGCCGCCGCGCCGGGCGTCTCGCTGCAGGCCAATCGCATCGCCGGAAATCAATGTCTCGACACTACGTCTCCCAAAAACTCCCAGTGATCCATCTCCACCCCGCCGCCGCAGCGTAAAGCATGCACGTATCCAGCAGAAGGTTGAAAAGGTACATGTGCTTGATCACGTCGAAAGCGTCGCCGTAGACGGCGGTGAATAATGCCGCCAGGCAGCAGACTGGAAGAAGCGCGACCAGTTCCAAGCGCCGGCGCCGCGCGACATCCCGGGTGCGGACCCACTTCCAGACGGCCAGCAGCGGCCAACCGGCCAGTGCGAACACCAGCCACTTGTTCACGTACGGTAAAACGTGTTCGTGAAAACCGCCCCACAGGTTGAACGCACGGCTTTGTGCCGCCGGAGGCAGCCCCGCGGATGGCTCAAAATTCCCATACCCATACCACCGCAGGAACGTGATTTTGGGCAGCAGCCCGTGCAGGCGCCGCCACATCCGCGCCGGCCTCGCCAGGTAGAAGCGCAGCACGGTAAACGTGTTCACGCGCGTCAGCATTCCCGAAGCAGCTACCTGCGGAAAGTAGGTCCCGGCGCTCCACGCGCCGGTGCCCGCGTATTTGGCGAGTTGTGGATCGAGTGCCAGTGCCCGCAAGTCCGCCTCGGGGTCCTTCGAATCCCCGAGGATGCCCGAGAAGACCATGCCGTAAGTATTCGCTTGGCGCCCGTAACCCGGCATCGCGGTCACGTTATACGCCGCGCACGCGAACAGGCAGCACGCGCCCGCCATCGCCGCCAATCGGGCGCGCTTCGACAACCTCCACGTCCCCAGCCGCAAAGTGAAGAATCCCAGCAGCAGCCCGATCGGCGCGTTCTGGGGCTTCGCCAATACCCACAGCACCGACCACAGAGACCACCGCAGGATACCCGCCAGGCTGGTCTCGCCGGCTATGGCGATCTCCACGGCTTCCGCCAGCAACAGCAGGAAGAAGATGCAGGAGGCCGGCTCGGCGTAGAACGAATTCCAATAGACTGCGTAGCCCGCATCCGTCAACGCCACCAACGCGCCGATCCAAAGGAACGCGTGCGCCCGGTCGCGCCGTGTCACCCAAAGCAGCCGCGCGAACGCCGCCAGGAAAGCCAGCGCGTGAACCAATCCAGCAATGGTGATATCCAGAGCGCCATCTTTGGAAACCAGCTTGTTCAGCGCCAGCGCCGCGCCTACAAACAGGTATTCGCTGTTGGCCTGCTCCCAGTAAGGCGAACGATAGTGCGGGTCGGGGATGAACTTCGGCTCCACGTAGACGTACTCGAGGGTGCCGTGATGCTGCGGCCCGTAGCCGAACCGCCCGATCGTCCGTACGAAGTCGCCCTGATCCGCGATCCCGGCCACCGGCGGGATGAACAGTTGGTAGGTGAGAATAACGCCCGCGGCGGCCAGCACCGCCACATACAGTTTGCCCGCCCTCCAATCGTGCTTCACCCCCCTTACACCCGCCGCGCGACCACCAGCGTGATATCGTCGGCCGGCGGCGACCCCGCCGCAAACTCCGTCAAAGCCTGCGTCACCGCCGCCACGATCTCGGCCGCGCTCTTCTGCCGATTGGCCGCCAGCACCTCCGCAAACCGCTCGTCGCCAAACTCCTCGTCTTTGGCGTTAGTGGCCTCCGTCACGCCGTCGCTGTAAATGGCCAGCGCGTCGCCCGGTTCCAGCTTGGCGCGGTATTCGGAGTAGTTCGCAATCGACAGGATGCCCAGCACCGTACCGCCTCCATCCACGTACTCCACGGCGCCATTGGCGCGCACGATCACCGGCGGATTGTGCCCGGCATTGCAGTAGGCCAGTTCGCCCGTGCCCGGGTCCAGCACGCAAAAGAAGAACGTAATGAAGCGATTGCTTGGGCACTTCTTGCAGGTGATCTTATTCAGGCGATTCATCACCGCGGCCAAATTCTGCGGTTCGTCCGCCAGCACCTGCACGCGCTCCTGCAGGCCCGCCATCATCAGCGATGCCGGCATGCCCTTGCCGGAAACGTCGCCCAGTACCATAGCCACGCGCCCATTTGGATAGGTGAAAAAGTCGTAGTAATCGCCGCCCACGGTGCGGCAGGCGGCGTTGTATCCGGCCAGTTCGGCCCCCGCCACAACTGGCGCGCTGCTAGGCAGAAAGCTGCTTTGGATCTCGGCGGCCTGCTCCAGGTCGCGCGCCATGCGCCGCTCGATCGCTTCCACTTCCGACAAGCGCGCATGCTCGATGCGAATGGCCGCCACGTTGGCCATCACCGTGAGCAGGCTCAGGTCGTCCTTGGTGAAAGCGCGAAACATGTTTGGCGAATCCACATAGATCAGGCCGATGATACGCTGCTCGGTTTGCAGTGGCACGGCCATCATCGTGCGGACCTTCTGCTCGACGATGCTCATGCGCTCGCGAAAGGCCTCGTCCAACTGGGCGTCGCGCACCAGCACCGAAGCCCTCTCTTTGATTACCCGGTCTCGCACCGCCGAGCTGATGCGGAAGCCTTCGCCCTTGTTGGCCTTCACTTCCAGGCACTCGCCTTCCAGAATCATGACCACGCCGCGCTGCGCCCCGACGCCTTCGATGGCCAGATCCAGGATGCGCGGAAAGAGGTCGGCCAAAGTGCCGCGGCCGGCAAGTTCCTGTCCCGCGCGAATCAGCGCCTCTATCTGTTTGGCGCCGTGCTGCCCGGGCCGGTCCACAATCGTCTGGCTGGAGAGCGCGCCCTCCAGGCTGGTAAAGATGGTGGAAGTGCTGGGCGGATCTGATTCGCCGGATTCGAAGATTACCACGCCCTCCGCGGGTCGCCCGGCGGCGGCCTTATCGTCGAAGACGATCGCCAGATGCCCGGCGGTGATGCGGTCGCCAGGCTTCAGCTTCAGTTTGGCGCGCAAGGGGATGTTGTTGACCAGCGTGCCGTTCTTGCTGCCAAGATCCTGGGCAGTCCAGTCGTCGCCATCGCGTTCCAGGACCATGTGCTGCCGCGACAGGCCGGCATCGTCCGGAAAGCACAATTCGGCGGTACTGGAGCGTCCAACTATAAATCGGTCGCCCTGTAGCGGCACAGTCTTAATCTGCCCGTCCGGGCACTGAATGACAATATCCCGTGACATAGTGGGTTGGGGGTGGGCCACAGTTGATTATAGCGGAGAGGGTCGCGCGGCGCACCGGCCTGCCTGTCTATATAATGAAAGGCAATGGACGTCGAGAAAACCATGGAGTTCATCCTGGAGCAGACTGCCCAGACGGCGGCCCTACAGGCGCGAGCGGATGAGCATCTTGCCCGGCATGATCGCGACATCGCAAAGATCAATGCAATCCTGCGGCGAGCTGTGCGGCTGGCGGTCCAGGAAGCGCGCGCCGGGCGAAAGCGTCGCAAAGAAGCGGACGAACGCCTTGACATTAAGATGGATCAACTCGCTTCGGCGCATCTGCTGAACGAAGAAATGATCAAGAAGCTCGGGGAAAAGATCGACAGGCTCGTCGACGATAAACGGCACCCTGGCGGCAACGGCCATCCGCAGTAAACCTGCCATCGTGTAACATTGTCCTGATGACTGGTATGCGATATCTTGCCCTGCACTGCCTTGCCGCCGCTGCGGTCTTACTGGCGCAGACTGGAGCGGACGACAAAGACAAAGACAAGAAGAAGGAAGAGCAGGGCCTTCAATACCGTGCGATCGGCCCGTTTCGCGGCGGCCGGTCGTTGACGGCATCCGGCATTGCGGGCGACCCCACCACTTACTACTTCGGCGCGACTGGCGGCGGCATCTGGAAGTCCACAGATGGGGCGACTACCTGGAAGCCGGTATTCGATCACGAAAAATCGTCCTCCATCGGCAGCCTGGCGGTGGCGCCATCCGATCCGAACGTCGTCTACGCGGGCACGGGCGAAGGCTGCATCCGCGGCAACGCCGCCACCGGCGACGGCGTTTACAAGTCGGTCGACGCAGGCAAAACATGGAAGAACGTGGGCCTGCGCGATTCGCGCGCTATCGGCAAGCTGATCGTCGATCCGCGCGATCCCGATACCGTCTTCGTGGCCGCGCTCGGCCACCCCTACGGGCCGAACCAGGAGCGCGGCATCTTCCGCACCATCGACGGCGGCAAGACCTGGGCGAAGGTGCTGTTCGTGGACGAGAACACCGGCGGTATCGACGTGGCCTTCGATCCGCACAATTCCCACATCCTGTTCGCCGCCATGTGGCAGGTGCGGCGCCAGCCCTGGACCCTCTCGAGCGGCGGACCGGGCAGCGGCCTGTATCGCTCCAGCGATGGCGGAACCACGTGGAAGAAACTCGACGGCGAAGGCCTGCCCGAGGGCCCCTATGGAAAAATCGGCGTGGCGGTGGCCGCCAATTCCGAGCGCGTCTGGGCGCTCATTGAAGCGCGCAACGGCGGTCTATACCGCTCCGACGATGGCGGCGATAAGTGGGAATTGGTCAATCCCGATCACCGCCTCACCCAGCGCGCCTGGTATTACATGCACGTGGTGGCCGATCCCAAAGACCCCAACACGGTCTACGTCCTCAATGTCGATTTTCACCGCTCCATCGACGGCGGCCGCACGTTTAACAAGATCAAAGTTCCGCACGGCGATAATCACGGGCTGTGGATCGATCCCCTGAACACCCGGCGCATGATCCAGACCGACGATGGCGGCGCAACCGTCACAGTCGATGGCGGCGCGCACTGGACCAGGCAGGACAATCAGCCCACCGCGCAGTTCTATCACGTCGTCGCCGACAATCGTTTTCCCTATTACGTGTACGGTTCGCAGCAGGATAATTCCAGTGTGGCCATTGCCACCCGCGGCTCCCAGGGCGGCGCCATCGAGCGCGAAGACTGGTACCCGGTGGGCGGCGGCGAGGCTGGATACATTGCGCCTTACTTGCCCGATCCGGACATCGTCTTCGCGGGCGATTACCAGGGCCTTCTGACCATGTTCGACAAGCGCACGGGACAGGCAAAGACCATCGGCGCGTCCGCTGTCCTTAGCGATGGCAAGGGCGCCGCGGGACTGGAGCATCGTTTCCAGTGGACCGCGCCGCTGCTGATCTCCCCGCACGATCCCAACGTCCTTTACCACGGCGGCGAGCGGCTCTTCCGCACCACCGACCGAGGTCTGCACTGGGAAGCCATCTCGGGCGACCTCACGCGCAACGACAAGAGCAAGCAGCAAGCCTCCGGCGGCCCCATCACCATAGACGACACCGGGACGGAATACTACGACACCATCTTCGCCGTGGCCGAGTCGCCGCTGATGAAGGGCCTGATCTGGGCCGGCTCCGACGATGGCCTCGTGCATGTCACCCGCGATGGCGGCCAGAATTGGGCGGATGTCACGCCCAAGGAGATGCCGGAGTGGAGCAAGATCAGCCAGATCGATGCCTCACCGCACGACCCCGCCACGGCGTGGCTGGCGGTGGACCGGCACGCCAACGACGATGTGCGGCCTTACATCTACGCCACCGCGGACTACGGCAAGACTTGGAAACTGTTGGTGCAGGGCATTCCCGAAGGGTCGTTCGTGCGCGCCGTGCGGGAAGATCCCAAGCGCAAAGGTCTGTTGTTCGCGGGAACGGAAACTGGCGTTTTTGTTTCGTACAACGCGGGCGAAAAATGGGAATCGCTGCAACTGAATCTGCCCACGACGCCGGTGCACGACCTGCTAATTCACGACAACGACCTGGTGCTGGCCACGCACGGGCGCTCGTTCTGGATTCTGGACGATATTTCGCCGCTCCGGCAGGCGAGCGACGCCTCGCGCAAAGCCGCCCTGTGGTTGTACGATCCGGCGCCGGCCTGGCGCGTCCACGCTCCGCCCGTGCCAAAGGAAGCGCCTACCTCCGGCCAGAACCCGCCCCCAGGAGCGGTCGTTTATTTCGACGTGAAGGAGAAGCCCAAATCCGCCAGCCTGGAGATCCTCGACGCCGCCGGCAAACTCGTGCGGCGGTATTCGTCGACCGAGCCGGAGCCACTGGAGGAGCCGCTCGATCCGGACGACGAGAAGCCCAAAAACCAGCTCGAAATCAAGCCCGGCATGAACCGCTTCGTCTGGGATTTGCGTTACGAAAGCGCGCCGCACGTGAAGGATTATTACCTGTTCGAGTACGAGGGCGGCTCCAAGGGCCCCATTGCGCTGCCGGGGAAATACCAGGTGAAACTCACGGTGGACGACAAGGCGCTCACCGCGCCGCTGGAATTGAAGCTCGATCCGCGCGTGAAAGCCTCGCAGGCGGACCTGGAAAAACAATTCGCGACGCTGATCGAGATCCGCGGCGAGCTCACGCGCGTGTACACGGCGGCAAACCAGATCGTCGATCTGCGGGCGCAGCTTCAGGATCTGCGCAAGCGGGTGAAGCTGGCCGAAGTGCAGGCTCTCGACGAGAAGCTCGGCGCGTTGCAGGACCACCTGCTGAATCTCAAGATCAAGGCCAACGAAGATTCCCTCAACTACGGTTTGGGTGTGGATGGCAGCCTGGCGTCGTTGGCTCTGATTGTAGATAGCGAGTCCGATTCCACGCCCACTGAGGCCGCCTTGAAGCAGTTCGAGAAGGTGAATGCGGAAGTGGAAGAGTATATGAAGCGCTGGTCGGACATTCAGCAGAGCGATCTGCCCGCGCTGCAGCACGCCGTGGAGCAGCAAGGCGTCAAGCCCCTCATGGTCAGGTAATGGAGGGCGGACTTTAGTCCGCGCGGGACTTCAGTCCCGCCAGCCCTCGCGAGAAGAAAATGATCCAGAAAGAAATCGAGATTGCAATGCACGGCCGGACCGCCGATGCATTCGTTTACCGGCCGGAAGGAGAGCGCCAATGGCCGGGCGTCCTGCACTTGACCGACATCGGCGGCATACGTCCGGCTTACCACGATATGGCCCGCAAGTTGGCCGCCGAGGGCTACGTGGTCTTGATGCCCAATGTGTTTTACCGAACCTCGCGGCCCCCGGTCCTCGAACGCACGCCGGGCGACGGTGAGGACGTCTTCCGCAAGCGCTTTGCGGAGCTCACGTCGCCGCTGACGCCCGAGGCCATTGCAGGCGATGCCGCGAACTACGTGGATGTTTTGGTCCGGCATGACGCGGTCCTGCCGGGGTCGCGATTCGGCGTGGTGGGCTATTGCTACACAGGCGCGTTCGCCTTGCGGGTAGCCGCCGCGTGCCCCCGCAGGATTGCGGCCGCCACGTCGTTCCACGGCGGCAGCCTGGTGACGGACTCTTCCACGAGCCCGCATCTTCTGCTCCCGCGCATCCACGCGCAGCTCTATTTCGGGCACGCCGTCAACGATCGCAGCATGCCGGAGGAGGCCATCCGCACCCTCGACACCGCGCTCGAAAAGTGGGGCGGCAAATACCGGAGCGAGACTTACGAGGGCGCGTATCACAGTTGGACGGCGTCCGACAGCCCGCTCTACAACGCTCCGCAGGCGGAACGGGCATTCTCGAAGCTGACCGAGTTACTCGCCGCGACGCTGCCCTAAGGTGGCCCTAAGGTGGGGCAGGCCCTCGGCCGGCGGCGGCCTCTCAGTCCGCCTCTTTTGGTTGCGGCTGCGCGGCTTTGTGGGGGCAGACCACCGCGAAGCTGAAGTAAGCTAAACCTGACGGGCACAATGCCTAGCGCCTTATTCATCTCCGCCGAAGCCCCTTACCCACTGGCGGGCGGAGGCGCGATGCGCAGCGCCTCGATGCTCAACTTCCTGGCGCGCCGTTTTGCGGTGGATATGATCGTGTTCCGCGAACCGCGCGCCGCGGATCCCCGCCCGCATCTGCCCCCCGGTCTGGTGCGCCGTCTGCACGTTCTGGAATTACCGCCGCACGCGCACCATTCGCTTGCCCGCGCCGCGCGTAATGCCGGACGCCTGGTGCGGCGCGTGCCTCCGCTCATGGACCGATTCGCCGGCTTCGGCGCCCAAATCGCCGCGGCCACCCGCGGCCAACGCTACGAAATTGCGGTCATCGAGCACTTCTGGTGCGCGCCCTATTGGGAGCAAGCCGCGGCCGTAAGCGACGCCACCATCCTCGATCTGCACAACATCGAATCGGTGTGGCATGCCCGCTGCGCGCAGGCCGAAGGAGGCGCGCAAGCCCTGGCGCACCGGGTGTTTCAAAGAATTTCCCGTAATTTGGAAGAGGAATGGCTGCCTCGATTCACTTATTTATTGGCGGCTTCCGAACCGGATCGAGTACTATTGCTCACCATTTCACCCAGCGCGCATGTCCTGGTTTACCCGAATTCGATACCGCTGGCGCCGGCGCCGCCCCGTCGCAAGGAGAACGAGGAAAATGTGATCGTTTTCTCCGGCAATCTCGAATACCATCCGAATATCTCAGCGGTGCGCTACTTCCGGAATGAGATTTGGCCGCAACTGCGGGAGCGCTGGCCGGGATTGGTGTGGCGGCTGATCGGCAAGAACCCGCAGGCTGTTGCAAGAATCATCAGCGGCGATCCCCGTATTGAACTCTCCGGTCCGGTCGCGGATGCGGTTTTGGAACTGGCGCGCGCCAAGGTGGCTATAGTACCGGTCCTGGCCGGCAGTGGTACCCGCGTCAAGATCATCGAGGCGTGGGCTGCGGGAGTGCCGGTCGTCTCCACGCCGCTGGGCGCGGAAGGCCTTCCAGCGCGCGCCGGCGAGCACTTATTGCTGGCGGACGACGCGCCGGGCTTCCAGGACGCCGTGTCCAGCCTGCTCGCCAATCCGGACCTGCGCGACCGCATCGGACGTGCGGGACGGTACCTGTTTGAGTGTGAATTTACCTGGGAAGCCGCCTGGAAGTGCTTGCAATTCCTATATCCTGCTACCATGGAAGGATCTGATGCGCTTCGCGATTGATGCTCACGCCATCGGCCGCCATCTTACCGGAAACGAAGTGTATGTCCGCAGCCTGCTGAGAAGCTTTGCGGCGCTGGACCACGAATCGGACTTCATCACGTACTTTTCCGCCGACGATGCCCGGCAGTGGACAGCCGAGCGGTTTCAAGCCCGGCAAGTCTCCCCGAACCCGTTCGTTCGGCTGGGGATCGAACTGGCTATGAAGCTCCGCCAGGATCGTCCCGACTTATTGCACGTGCAATACACCGCCCCGCTGGGCTGCTCCGTGCCAGTAGTGGTCAGCGTACACGACGTCAGCTTCCTGGTGCATCCCGAGTATTTCCCCAAGCTCCGCGCGTTACAACTGCGCTGGAGCGTGGCGCGCACCATTCGCTCCGCCACGCGCATTCTGACGGTGAGCGACTTCTCCAGGGATTCCATCGTCGCAGCTTATGGCGAGTCCTGCGCGCGCAAAATAGTGGTGGTGCCCAATGCCGCGGCAAGCGGCTTGCGTCCCATTTCGCGCGAAAGCGCCACGGCCGCCGTGGGTGCCAGTTTCCACATCGCGAAACCATTCATTCTTTCGGTCGGCGACCTGCAGCCGCGTAAGAACCACATCGGACTGATCGCCGCATTCGCCGAGTTAGTCCGCGCTTATCCCCATTTGACGCATCACTTGATTTTGGCCGGCAAAGACACCTGGTTCAGCCCGAAAGTTCGGGAAGCTGCCCGCCAATCGGGGGTGGCGGATCGCATCCAGTTCGCAGGCTACGTTTCCGACGAAGATCTGTTGCATCTGTATAACGCCTGCGACCTGTTTGTCTTTCCGTCCTTCTACGAAGGCTTCGGCTTACCCGTGCTGGAAGCCATGGCCTGCGGCCGCGCGGTGGCCTGCTCCGGCACCTCCTCCATCCCTGAAGTGGCCGACAGCGCAGCCATCATGTTCGATCCTTACTCTTCGAGCGAGATGGTGCGCGCCATGGCGGACCTGCTGCGCGATACGGAACTGCGTGCGCGCATGGAGCGTCTCGGGCTGCAGCGGGCAGCGCGTTTCAGTTGGCGCACTGCGGCGCAGCGGACGCTGGAAGTGTACCGCGACGTTGCCGAGCGCCAGCGCGCGCGGACCAAGGAACTCGTGCACCGATGAGCAAGATTAGTGGGGCAGGCCCTCGGGGGTGCCCTCTGGGCCCGGCGGCCTCTCAGGCCGCCCGTTTGCGGCTTGCCGCCACGCGGATCTCGCTGGGACTGCTGCTCCTGGCAGCATCGGCGAGGCCCTGGCAGAAACCGGCGGATCCACCAGCGGAGGCCAAGTCCGCACAGACCGCGGGCGCGGCTGAGAAAGCCAAGGAATCCACTCCCCCAAAGGACTCCGCACCGGCCAAGCCAACCGGCTTTCCGAACACCGGCGAATCCCTCAATTACTCGTTGACTTGGCCGGGCGGCGCGAGTCTCGGCGAGGCCCATCTGCGGGCCGGCAAGAGCGACAACGGCTGGACGTTCGATTTTTCCCTCGACGCCTCCGTTCCCGGATTTGCCATCTCGGACCACTATCGTTCCCGAGCCAACGCCGACTTTTGCTCACTGCAGTTGGAAAAGGAAACCACGCACGGCCAGCGCCACACGCACGAGAAGACTGTCTTCGACTATAAGGAGGGCAGCGCCACACGCACGACCTTGGTGGAGGGCGGCGGCCATACCGATGTGGAGATCAATAACTGCGCGCACGATGGCCTGGACTACGTCTTCTATGCGCGCCGCGAGCTGGGGCAGGGCCATGGCGTTCCTCAGCAAGAGGATGTGTTGTTCGGCGCCTCTTACTCGGTGCGTATGGAATTCGCCGGCGTGCAGGATGTGACCGTGTCAGGCAAGCGCCGGCAGGCCGATCACGTCATACTCTACCTGAAGGGGCCCGCCTCCGACTCCAAGCTCGAGATCTTTTTCGAACGCGACCCGGCTCGCACGCCCTTAATCATCAAGGCGCCGCTCCCGGTCGGCACGTTGTCGATGGAGCTTGTGCGCTGAATGCGCGTGGCGTTCTTCTCCCCGCTGCCGCCCTGCCGCAGCGGCATCGCCGACTATTCCGAAACCCTGGTCGAACATCTGAAGCCCCTGGTGGATCTGGAGGTCTTCGCGGATGCGGACCGGCCCTTCGATCCGTCCCGCTTCGATATCGCGCTGTATCACTTGGGGAACAACCCGCACCACGGTTTCGTTTACGAAGCCGCGCTGCGGCATCCCGGCGTAGTGGTGATGCATGAATCCAACCTGCATCACCTGATTGCGGACCTCACCATCCGGCGCAACGATTGGGACGCTTACCTGCGCGCGTGCGAATACGAGGGCGGCCCGGATGCGCTGGCCTATGCGCGCCGCGTCCGCGCGCTCGAGGTGGGACCGGATTACGATGGCGTGCGCATGCTTCGCCGCGTGCTCGAATCGGCCCGCGCCGTGGTCGTGCACAGCCAGTTCATGGTGGACGAAATGCATGCGGCGGGTTTTGACGGACCCATCGCGCGGATTCCGCATGGCGCCTGGATTCCAGAAGCCGATCGCAACGCGTGGCGCTATCGTTTGGGGCTGGACGAAACCACGCCGCTCATCGGCGTCTTCGGCTTTCTGAAGCCCTACAAACGCATCGCCGAATCGTTGCGCGCATTTCGGCGGCTGCTTCGCGTGGTGCCCGCCGCCAAGATGATTCTGGTGGGCGAGCCGCACCCGGAGTTTCCGCTGCAGTCGCTGATTCACACCTTGGGGCTCTCGGCGGCTGTGCGCGTGATGGGATTCACCCCCATCCAAGACTTCACCGGCTACATGGCGGCCTGCGATATCGTGCTGAATCTGCGCTATCCGACCGTGGGCGAAAGTTCCGGCAGCCTTCTTCGCGCGTTCGGATTAGGCAAGGCGGTACTGGTTTCCGGGGTCGGCGCATTTCAGGAACTCCCTGATGACGTATGCCTGAAAGTGCCGGTGGGCGCGGGCGAAGAAGACCTCATCTTCGAATACCTCAACCTGCTGGCTTCGCGCCCGGACGTAGCCCGTGCGTTGGGCGAGCGCGCCGCGCGTTACGTGAAAGAAGAATGCAACTGGGATCGGGTGGCGGGCCTGTATGCGTCGTTCTTGAGGTCGGTGGTGGAAGGGAAGGAGTGGAAGACAGAAGTCAGAAGACAGAAGTCAGAAGACAGAAGACAGAAGACAGAAGTCAGAAGTCAGAAGACGGAACCCATCGCTCCCGCGTACGTCGCGAGTTGGGCAGCCAATACGGAAGCCCTCGGGTATGTGGACACGCATCTGACGCGGCTGGTCAAGACGCTGGAGATCACGCCTCCGGGCAGCGCCGAAGATCGCATTTTGGAAATGGGTGCGTACCTTCAGATCACGCCGGCGCTGCGCTCCAAGCTCGGCTACGGTTGCGTGCGCGGATGCTATTATGGGCCCGCGGGCAAGATCGACCGGCGTAGCGCCACATCGACCGAAGGCGAATCGTTCGACTGCGAGATCGACCTGTTTAACGCCGAGAAAGATCCGTTTCCGTACCCGGACGGGCACTTCGCGACCGTGCTCTGCTGTGAGTTGATCGAGCACCTGACTGAGGATCCGATGCACTTGATGAGCGAGATCAATCGCATCGTGAAGCCCGGCGGACACCTGGTGCTGACTACGCCGAACATCGGGAGCCTGCGCGGCATCGCAGCCATTCTGGAAGGCTATCATCCAGGTGTCTTTACGGCCTACATCCGGCCGCGCGCCGATGGCGAAGTGGAAGCGCGCCACAACCGCGAGTACGCTCCGAAGGAAATTGAGCGGCTTTTGCTAAACTCCGGTTTCACGGTCACGCGGCTGGAGACCGGACCGTTCCGCCAAACTCCGCGCCCCGAAGAAGGCTGGGTGCTGAATCTGCTCGAACGCTTCGACCTGCCCAAGGACCTGCGCGGCGACGATATCTACGCGGTGGGCCGCAAGACCGGCGCGGTCCGCGAGCGCTATCCGGACTGGTTGTACGCATGAACGCCGTACGCACGAGCGCAGCTTACGACGACACCGACGTTCGGCTCTCCGGTGAGTTGCAAGTGGAAGCGCGCTTCAACCTGCGGAACACATCCGGCGATCCATGGCGGCCGGAAGAAGGATTCGCCGCCGGCTTCCATATCTACGATTCCGAGACCGGAACATTGGTCGTGGATGGCGAACGCCAGCCTCTGCCAGGGGATGTCGCGCCAGGCGGTTCCGTGCCGGTGGAACTGCGCTTCGCGCTGCCGCCCGAACCCGGCCGCTACGACGTTTTCATATCGCCCATGCGCGAGGACGTCTGCTGGTTCTACACTCTGGGCTGGCCGTTTTTGCGCGTGGAGGCGATTGTCGAAGACGGGCATGCGCGGCTGGAGCGAGTGCGCGTCGTGACGCTTGGCACCATTCGCCGCGAAAACCTGGTGCGCGCCGTGGGCCGCGCTTTCACCCTGCCGATCTCGACCATAGCGCGCAACCGCAGCCTGATCCGCACCATGGTACGCCGCGATATTCTGGGCCGCTACCGCGGCTCCTTCGGCGGCGTGTTCTGGACCATTCTGAACCCGCTGCTGCTGATGCTGACCTACTTCTTCGTCTTCGGCGTGGTGCTGCGGACGCGCTTTGGCTCCGACCCCAGCCGGGCCGGCTTCGCGCTCTATTTCCTTGGCGGAATGTTGCCATGGCTGGCCTTCAGCGAGGCGGCCGGACGCGCCCCCACGGTCATGATGGAGCACCGTAACTTCGTCAAGAAGTTGGTCTTCGCAGTGGAGACGCTGCCTATCAATCTGGTGGTATCGGGCCTGGTCACCGAGACCTTCGCCCTGCTGCTCTTCACCATCGGCGTGTTCCTGGCGCACGGGAAAGTGCCTGCTTCGGTCGTTTGGCTACCGGCGTTGCTCGTGCCGCAGGTGCTCTTCACCGCGGGCGTCTGCTGGTTCCTGGGAGCGCTGGGCGTATTCGTGCGCGACCTGGGACAGGTCATCGGATTCCTACTGACGCTCTGGTTTTTCCTGACCCCCATCTGTTATCCGGAAGCTTCGTTGCCGGCGGCCGCGCTGCCGCTGCTGGCGAAGAACCCCATGTTCGTGCTGGTGCGCGGCTATCGCGCCATCTTTCTGGAAGGCCAGGCGCCTGTGTGGGGCTCGTTGTGGAAGTTGTGGATCGCCGCGGCGGCCGTCTTCATCCTGGGACACGCATGGTTCTACAAGCTGCGCCGGTCATTCGCCGATATCATCTGAACCTCCCATGCTGGCCAAGCTGACCGCCGCCCTCATCGCATATGGACCCCTCGGCATCCTGGTGTTGGCATTCATCGATTCGGCCGGCATTCCGGTGGCTTCGGGCATGGACGCGCTGGTGATCCTGGTGGCCGCCAAAGCGCCATCGCGCGCGCTGCTCGCGGCATCCATGGGGGTGCTCGGATCGCTGATCGGAAACGTCGTGCTTTTCGTGGCCGCACGGACCGGCGCGCGCCGCTTCGTGAAGGATGCGCAGCCGGGGGACAAGCAGCGCTTCCGCAAGTGGTTCGAGCGCTATGGCTTGCTGACCATCTTCATCCCGTGCATGCTGCCCATTCCGCTTCCGTTGAAGGTGTTCGTCATCTCGGCTGCGGCGATCGGCACGCCGCTGCGCACATTTGTGCTGGTGATCCTGCTCGGCCGGGCGATCCGCTATGGCGGCGAAGCGTACCTGGGGGTGGTGCTCGGCGAGGGATCGGGGGCATACCTGCGCGCGCACACCTGGCATCTGGTGGCCGGTGCGGTGGCGCTGTTCGCGGCGCTGTATGCGCTGCTGATGCTGACCGAGAGAAGGCGGAAGCGCGCGATATAATCGGACCGGTGGGGCAGACGATCGGTTTATGTCGTCTGCCGTCCTTCCAGGAACGCGGCAGGCCACGAAAGGCGATGGTCTGCCCCACAATCACTCCTCGCGCAACGCGGCCATCGGATCGAGACGCGCCGCGCGATGCGCCGGCAGATAAGCCGCGATCCCGGTCGCGATTCCCAATACCACAGCCGCGATGGCCAGCGGCGGCGCATCGTACGGCTTCACGCCATAAAGCAGGCTAGCGACTAACCGTCCGACGGCCAGCGACGCGCCGAGGCCCAGCACCGTGCCGATGGCCAGCATCGCGGCCACTTCCCGCAGTACCAGCCAGATAACCGATCCCGGCTGCGCGCCGAGCGCCATGCGGATGCCGATCTCGGCCTGCCGCCGCGCGACCCCGTAGGCGGTCACGCCGTACAGCCCGATCATGGCCAACAGCAGGGCCAGCCCGCCGAAGAACGCCGACAGCAGCGCCACCATACGAGGCTGCAGCAGCGAGTCGTTCACCTGCGTTTCGAAGTTGCGAAACTCGAGCGAAATGCCGCGATTCACTTCGCCAATTGCCGCGCGCACGGCTGGAATAACCGTTTCGGCCGGCCGTTCGGTACGGACTTCGAAGTTGACCCCGGGCCGCGGATCGGTATCCTGCGCGCAGGCAAGGTAGACGGTCAGGGTCAGTCCTTCGTCAACGGCTGCATACTTGGCATCCTTGACCACGCCGACCACCTGGTAGAGACCCTGCTTGCCGGGTCCCTCCGCGCGGATAGTCTTGCCGATGGGATTCGCGTGCCCGAAGAACCGCCGCGCCACCGACTCGGTGATCAGCATCACTTTCGGCGCGCCGAGGTCGTCGTGGTCGGAGAAATCGCGGCCCAAGAGCACGGGCTGATGCATGGTCGCGAAGTATCCCGGCGAGACACGATTGAAGTACACGAGCGTGTCGTCTTTCCCTTTTGGCGCGTAGCCCTCGGGGGAGACTTCGCTGTCCCACTGTCCTCTGCCGATGGGCGTCATCGCGGAACTGGAAGCCGAGGACACGCCGGGGATGGCGCGCAGGCGTTCCACGATTTCCCGATACACACGGGGGCGCTGGTCCTTGGGCACGTAGGTCTGCAGCATGTCGGCGCCGACCAGAAGAACGTTGTGACGGTTGAAGCCCAAGTCGGTATTTAGCAGATTGCGAAGCGTGCCGAGGAACAGGCCTGCGCCCACCAGCAGCACCAGCGACAGCGCGACCTGGCCCGTGATCAGCGCACGGCCCAGATTGAAGCGGCTTTCGGTCATGCCGCGGGCATGCTCTTTCAGGGCGTTGTTCGGCCCGACGCTGGTGGCGCGCAAGGCCGGGGCGAGTCCGAACAGAAGCCCCGTCAGAACGGCTACGCCCATGGTGAAGGCGAGCACGCGCAGATCCGGCGCGGTATCGAGTTCAAGTTCATTCCCGGCGGTCGAAAGGAAGCGGACCAACAGGCGGCTTCCCCAAACGGCGAAGAGCAGGCCTCCCGCCGCACCCAATACAGAGAGCAGCAGGCTCTCCGACATGAGTTGGCGGATGACGCGGCGGCGCGCCGCGCCGATGGCCATGCGGATGGAGATTTCCCGTTGGCGGGCGGCCGCGCGCGCCAGCAACAGGTTGGCGATGGTGGCGCAGGCGATGAGCAGCACCAGGCTTACCACCGCCATCAGGGTGAAGAGGGCCGTGCGGTACTGGCTGCCAGTATCCGAGAACCCCGTGGCGGCGGGACGCAGGGCGAGCGATCGCTGCAGGTATTCCTCCTGGCCGTAGGCGTCCGAATTCGCGGAAAGCGTGGCGCGATAGACCTGCGGCGCCAGCGCCTTCATTTTGGCTTCCGCCTGCTGCGGAGTCTCGCCGGGAAGCAGCCTGCCCAGAATGCGCAGCCACCACCAGTCTCGGTCGACCAATGCGCTGTGATCGGTGTGCAGGATCGGCTCGCATCCGATGGGGACGGCGACGTCGTAGGATGTGTCCACATCCAGGCCCGTGAACCACGGGGGCGTCACGCCGATGATGGTGAACAGGTGCCGATTCAGCCGGATGGTCTTGCCGACGATATCGGGATCGCTCGCGAAATGGCGTTTCCAGAAGCCGTGACTGATCACGGCGACCGGTCCGGCATGCCCGCCGCCGTGGAGATCGTCGGCGGCGGTGAAGACGCGTCCGCGCATGGCGGGCACACCCAGGACACGGAAGAAATCGCCGCTGGCCCACAGGCCCTCCGCGAAATGGCTCTCGCCGCCGGCGGCCAGGTCGAAGCGATCCTCGCTGAAGGCCAGGGTTCCGGAGAAGGCCTGTTGGTGGTCGCGCGCTTGCTCCCAGATGGGATTGGTGAAAAAAACCCGTAACGGATGGGCCGGGTCAGAACGGGGAGAGCCCAACTCGACGAGACCGTGCGGATCTTCCACCGGCAGCGAACGCAGCATCACGGCATTCAAGATGCTGAAAATGGCCGTGTTTGCGCCAATGCCCAGCGCCAGGGAGAGCACGGCTGTGGCGGCGAAACCGGGATTGGCGCGCAGCGTTCGCAGGGCGTAGCGCGTATCTTGCACGAGCGTTTCGAGGAACGGCCAGATCCACACGGCGCGGCTGGCTTCCTGGAGTTGGGTCGCGTTACCGAAAGACCGACGAGGGGATTCACAGGCTGAAGCCTGTGCCACCGGGGATTCACCGGCTGAAGCCTGTGCCACCAGGGATTCACAGGCTGAAACCTGTGCCACCAGATCCCGATGCAGGCGCATTTCGTCGGCCAGATCCTGCTCGTACTGTTTCCGGTTAATGAGGTACCGCAATCGTCGCCACATCTCTGACATAGTTAGACTATGCCAAATACGATTCGGTTAGGTCAAGCGGCTAGTTTATGTCGTAGGTGTGGATGTCCTGGCCCTCCAGGTATTTGTCGAACCAGGCTACGATGTGCTGCAAGCGCTCGACGCGATGGACGGGCTTGCCGGAGCGCGACAGCTCGTGGGTCTCGCCCGGGAAGCGTACCATCACCACCGGCTTCTTTAGGTACTTCAGCGCGCGGAACATTTGCTCGCCGCCCGCGCCCGGCGGAGTCCGGAAATCGGACTCGCCTTCGATCAGCATCAGCGGCGTGACGATCTTGTCCACGTACGTGATGGGCGACCGTTGCTTGAAATCCGCTTCCTGCTCCCAGGGAGCGCCGCGGAACCAGAACGGGGTGAACAGGGTGAAGTCGGCGGTGTACCAGAAGTCGCGCCAGTCGGCGATGGATCGCTGCGACACGGCGGCCTTGAAGCGGGTGGTGTGGCCGATGGTCCAGTTGGTTAAGACGCCGCCGCCGCTGCCGCCGGTGACGCCGAGCTTTTCGGGGTCCACCCAACCGCGCGCGACGAGTTCGTCGACGCCCGCCATCAGGTCTTTGAAGTCGTCCCCCGGATAAGCGTACTGGATCAGATTGCCGAACTCCTGGCCGTAGCTGGTGCTGCCGCGCGGATTGGGATAGAGCACGATGTAGCCCTTGGCGGCCATCCATTGGAATTCGTGGTCGAAGGTGTAGCCATATGCGGCGTGCGGGCCGCCGTGAATGTCCAGGATCAAAGGATACTTCTTGCCGGGCGTGAAATCGGGCGGACGCTGGACCCAGGCTTGGATGCGGCGGCCGTCGAAGCTTTTGTACCAGATCGTTTCCGGCTCGGTCAGGTTGAGATTGGCGAACAATTCGTCGTTGATGTGGGTGAGGCGATTGAGATGTCCGGGCACGCCGTAGTACAGGAACAGGTCGCCGAAATTGGTGGGTGAGGAAACGAGCACGGCGGCCTTCGATCCATCCGGCGTGGCGCTGTAAGAGAAGACGCTGTGATCGCCGCTGGTGACCGGTTCCACTTTGCCGGTCTCGGCGTCGATGCGCTTCAAGTTGGCGCGGCCCTCTTCGGCGGAATCGACGAAGATGCTGCGGCCGTCCGCGCTCCAATAGGGTTTCGATGAATCTGCGCCGCGCGGCGGAGCCTGATCGCCGCCCACACCGCCGCCAATATCGAAGTCATAAGTGGCGGTCAGATTTCGGGGCGCCGCGCCGGGTTCCGTGGAAACGATGAAGAGATCCGGTTGGCTGTAAGAGCGCTGCGGCAGGCCTTCGCCGCGGTTGAGGGAACCGACGAACGCGATGCGGCTGCCGTCCGGACTGAGCGAAATGGCGTGGATGGGGCCATCGATCCCGGCCACCTTTGTTATATCGTGGGCGATATCGCCGCCCGCCGCGTTGACAACGTAGATCTCGTCGTGCGGTGGCTCGTAATAAGGCTCGCGCACGCGGTCCGATGTGAAGTAGATTTTCGAGCCGTCACGCGACCAAGCGACGTCGGACTCGCTGAACTCGCCGGTGGTGATTTTGGTGGCCTTCTTCGCGCTGGCGAGCGTTGCGGGTACGGGCACGGTCCAGATGTGACTGGGGCGGTCCGGCTCATAGTATCCTTCGCCGTTCATGCGGTAGGCGGCCTTAACGATCACGCGGACATCGCTCTCGGGTTCGTCTTTCCCATCCTTCTTCTTGTCGAAGTCTTTGGGCAGCGTGGTGGAGAGGAAAGCGATCGCCTGGCCGCCGGGCGCCCATGCCAAGCCGCTCGCGCCTTTCGGAATATCGGTAAGGGCGCGCGCTTCGCCGCCATCCATCGAGAGCAGATAGATTTGCGCCGGCTGGGGCTTGTTGTCCTTGTCCTTTGGCTCGGGGGCGCGGAGAAAGGCGAGCGTGCGGCCGTCCGGCGACCAGCGGGCGCTTGAGTCACGGGGGCCGGAGGTGAGCTGGCGCGCGGCGCCTCCGCTTGCGGGGATGATCCAGAGCGACGTTTCGTAGTTGTCGTGCTTGGCATTGACGATAACGAGCGTGTAGACGATCTTCGCGCCGTCCGGCGAGATCTGGGGCGAGGCGATCCAGCGGAAGGCGTACAGATCGGTCTCGGTGATGGAACGTTTGGCCGCGACTGCAGAAGCGGCTACGAAGACCAAGGCCAAGGCGGCCACGAGGCGGATTGGTGAGCGCATATGGAGCATTAAAGCACAGGATGAGAGGCGGCACATACGGCGGGCTACAGCGTCTAATCTTCTCATGGAAACCTTCTGGATGGACCTGAAGCATGCCTTCCGCTTGCTGCGGCAGAGTCCCGGTTTTACGGCGACCGCTATCGCCGCGCTGGCGCTGGGTATTGGCGCGAATACGGCTATCTTCTCGGTGGTCAATACAGTTCTGCTCAAGCCTCTGGCCTTCCCCCAACCGGACCGCATCGTCACCCTGATGACCAAAATGCCCCAGGGCGGTTTTCCGGGGGCCTCAGTGCCGAAGTACAACGCCTGGCGGCGGCAAACCCAGGTGCTGGAGGACGTCAGCGCCTACGATCCCGGCGGGCCGGGCCTCAATCTGGCCGGCGGCGACCGCCCGGAGCAGCTTAAGGGCATCCACGTTTCGTACGAATTCTTCCGTCTGTTCGGCGCGCAGGCCGCCATCGGGCGCACCTTCACGGCAGAGGAAGACCGCCCCCGCGGCGGCAACGTCATAGTGCTCTCGAACGGCCTCTGGCAGCGCCGTTTCGGCTCCGACCCCGGCATCGTGGGTAAGGCTTTGACACTTGGCGGCGAGTCCTACACCGTGGTCGGCGTGCTCGCCTCCGGCTTCACCTTCGATCCGCTACCGGACGTGTATCTCCCGTTCCAGGCCGATCCGGAGAGCACCAACCAGGGCCACTACTTTCAAGCGTCCGCGCGCCTGAAGCCAGGCGTTTCGCTAAGCTCCGCCAAAGCCGCGCTCAATCTGGCCGCTGAGGAATTCAAACGCCGGTACCCGGGCAGCATGGATCCCAAGATGAGCTTCTCGGCGGAGCCCATGCAGGAACTTCTGGTCCGCAACGTGAGGACCGCGCTCTTCGTTCTGCTGGGCGCGGTGGGCTGTGTGCTGTTGATCGCCTGCGCGAACGTGGCCAGCCTGCTGCTGGCGCGCGCCACCGGCCGCGCGCGCGAGATCGCCATCCGCTCTGCCATTGGCGCCGGCCGCGGCCGGATCGTCCGCCAACTGTTGACGGAAAGCGTGCTGCTCTCGATGGCCGGGGGCTTGCTGGGGCTGGCGATCGGCGCGCTGGGCGTGCGCGCGCTGTTGGCCGTGAACCCCGGCGACATTCCGCGCATCGGTCCGGCCGGCTCCGCGGTGGCGCTGGATTGGACCGTGATGGGATTCACCCTGCTGCTGTCGCTGGTCACCGGCATCCTGTTCGGGCTGGTTCCCGCGATGCAGGCTTCGCGAGCGGACCTCAACATTACCCTGAAGGAAACGGGCGCGCGGGGCGGTTCCGGCATGCGCCAGAACAAGATGCGTGGCGTGCTGGTGATGGTGGAGATGGCGCTGGCGATGGTCCTGCTGATCGGGGCCGGGCTACTCATAAAGACCTTTTCGGCGTTGCATAATGTTGCACCGGGCTTCGATGCGCACAACGTCCTGACCATGGATACGGCACTCACCGGGAGCCACTTCGACCGCACCGCTGCCATAGACCTGATGACGCGCCAGGCGCTCGACCGCATTCACGCCATCCCAGGCGTGGAAGCCGCAGCTGCCACTTCCTACCTGCCGCTCCAGGGCGGGCTGGGGCTGGGATTCATCATCGAAGGGCGCCCGCTGACCAACGGAACGGACCACGGCGGCGCTGCCTGGAACTACGTCACCGCGCGTTTCTTCGACGTCTTCAAGATTCCCATCGTGCGCGGGCGCGCTTTCACCGAGCGGGACAACGCCGCCGGGCCGCCGGTGGTGGTGATCAACCAGGCGCTGGCCCGGAAGTTCTGGAAGAAAGATGAAAACCCGATTGGCCACCGGTTGATCATCGGCTCCGGCATGGGTCCTGGTTTCACGCAGCCGCCGCGGGAGATCATCGGCATCGCGGGGGATGCGCGGGATGGCGGCCTGAACAACGACCCTGCACCGGAGACGTTTGTTCCGCTGGCGCAGGTGGGCGACGCGTACATGGCGCTGAACAACCGCTTCATGCCGCTGAGTTGGGTGGTGCGCACCAAGGTTGCGCCTTTTTCGGTATCGGCGCCGATTCAGCGCGCGTTTCAGGATGCCGCGGATTTGCCGGCGGCGCACATTCGCAGCATGGAGCAGATCGTGATGGGGTCCACCGCGCGAGACCAGTTCAATACGTGGGTGCTGGGCATTTTCGCGGCGGTGGCCATCCTGCTGGCGTCGATTGGCCTCTATGGGCTGATGGCTTATGCGGTGGAGCAGCGCACGCTGGAATTTGGTATCCGGCTGGCGCTGGGCGCCGATTTTCCGGCGCTGCGGAACATGATCGTGCGGCAGGCGATGACGCTGGCGGGTGTGGGGATCGTGGTGGGGCTGGCCGCGGCTTATGGGCTGACGCGTTTTTTGGCGAGCTTGCTGTATAGTGTGAAGCCGACCGATCCGGTGGTATTTGGGACGGTGACGATGGTGTTTACCGGGGTGGCGTTTCTGGCGAGCTATTTGCCGGCGCGCCGTGCGTTACGGGTGGATCCGGTCGTGGCGCTGCGGTATCAGTAGGCGCGGTAACGTAGATTTGTTGATTTTATTTGGCTTATAGAATACGTTACCGCGGGAATTGGGTTCGTATGGTAATTCAGGTTTCAAAGAGCTTGGGCAGGGTGCCGGGGACCTCTTTTGGAGCGCGACATCCTAACCCGACGTCATCGTAGCACTGGCGCAGGCGGGAGGGGCGGGGATTCGGTGGTCATTTCCTTTATTCTTCAATCGCTTAGGGGGGATGCTCGGGCGGTGACCGCGGAAGGCCGATTATCAATCGGCCTGCAGGTTGACAACCTGCCCCACAGACCTTGCTAAACTACCAACAGTGTCGAGCCAGACGGCTACCAGGGTTTCTTCCATTAGCAGATCGAGTGCCACGGCGTTCGGGGTTTTGGCCGCGATCAGTTTTTGCCACTTCTTGAACGACCTGCTGCAATCGGTGATACCGGCGGTGTATCCGATCCTGAAGGATGCGTATCGCCTGGACTTCAAGCAGATCGGCCTGATCACCCTAAGCGTGCAGCTCACCGCGTCTCTGCTGCAACCGTTCGTGGGCATGTACACCGACCATCGGCCAACGCCTTACTCGCTGCCGGTGGGGATGGGATTCACGCTCGCGGGTCTGCTGCTGTTGGCGTATGCGCCGCGGTTCGGGATGATACTGGTGGCGGTGGCGCTGGTCGGGGTGGGATCGTCGGTGTTCCATCCGGAATCGTCGCGGGTGGCGCGCATGGCGTCGGGAGGGCAGCATGGCCTCGCGCAATCGGTGTTTCAGGTGGGGGGCAACGCGGGGTCGGCGCTGGGCCCGTTGCTGGCCGCGCTGGTCGTACTTCCGGCAGGGCAACGGAGCATCGCCTGGTTCTCCGCGGCGGCGCTGCTCGCGATTATCGTCTTAACGCGCATCGGGGCCTGGTACAAGAGCCAGGGCGTGGTCAGGGCGAAAGCGGCGGCAGCCCTGCTCGACCGCCGTGGGCCACTATCGCGGCGGAAAACCGGCGTGGCGCTGGCGGTGCTGATGGCGCTGGTCTTCTCGAAGTATTTCTATCTGGTGAGCCTGACCAGCTACTACACTTTCTTCCTGATGAGCCGGTTCCACCTTTCGGTGCGATCGGCGCAGATCCACCTGTTCGTGTTTCTGGGCGCGGTGGCCGCGGGGACTTTCATCGGCGGGCCGGTGGGCGACCGGATCGGACGGAAGTACGTGATCTGGTGCTCGATTCTGGGCATTCTGCCGTTCACGCTGGCGCTGCCTTACGCGAATCTGTTCTGGACCACGGCGCTCAGCGTGGTGATCGGGCTGGTTTTGGCGTCGGCATTTTCCGCCATCATTGTGTATGCGCACGACCTGGTGCCCGGCAAGATCGGCTTGATCTCAGGGCTGTTCTTCGGCCTGGCGTTCGGCATGGCGGGCGTGGGTGCGGCGATTATGGGCTGGCTGGCGGATGCGACCAGCATCGCCTTTGTTTACCGGGTGTGCTCATTCCTACCGGTCATCGGCCTGCTGACCGCCTTTCTGCCGAATCTGGAGACCGGGTACAAACGGAGCCGCGCGTAATATGGAAGCGATTCGGATCTTCATCACCGGCGGCACGTTCGACAAAGCTTACAACGAACTGACGGGCGAACTGTTCTTCAAGGACTCGCATCTGCCTGAGATGTTGAAACTGGGCAGGTGCAATCTGGACGTGCAGGTGCGCACTTTAATGATGATCGACAGCCTGCACATGACCGACGACGACCGGCAGATCATCCTGCAGCAATGCCGGAGCGCGCCGGAGAGCCGCATCGTAATCACGCACGGGACCGACACCATGGTAGAGACTGCCGGCGTGCTGGCGCGCCGCGTGACGGACAAGACTATCGTGCTTACGGGCGCCATGATTCCCTACAAGTTTGGCAGCTCGGACGGTTTGTTCAACTTGGGCAGCGCGCTGGCGTTCGCGCAGACGCTGCCGCCGGGGGTGTATGTGGCGATGAATGGCCGCTGTTTCGCTTGGAACCGCGTGCGGAAGAATCGGAAGACGGGGATGTTCGAAGAGGCGGAGGGTGGTTAGTGGGACAGACCATCGCCTCTTGTGGTCTGTCACTCTCGCGCATAAAGCAGACGACACAAAACGATCGTCTGCCCCACGGGGTTAGGTGAGTTCAAAGCCGCGGTCGGCTATTTGCGTGTGCAGGACTTCCGCCGCGTGTCCATGAAGCTGGAAGATCTGCCGGACCAGGTCGCACACCGCGTCGTAGCCGCGCTCGTAGAAGACCAGAATGGAAGGGCCCGCGCCGCTTAACGCGCAGCCCAACAAGCCGGGCGCGCGCAGCTTCAGAATATGCGCCAGGCCGGGCACCAGAGCCTCGCGATAGGGCTGGTGGAAGCGGTCCTCGAGCGCTGCCGGGAAGGCCCACGTGGCGCCGGCCGCCAGCGCCGCGATGAGAAGCGCCGCGCGCTGGACGTTGAACACCGCGTCCTCCTTGCTGTAGCAGGAAGGCAGAACGGCGCGCGCTTCGACTGTCGGCAGGACGAAATCGGGCACCACCAGCGCCATTCCGAAGCGCGCCGGCAGTTCCAGTCGCACGGCCCGCACGGCGCCGCCGGAATCGATGGCACTGGCCACAATCGACCCCAGGACGCATGCGGCCACGTTATCGGGATGACCTTCCAGACGCGCGGCTTCATCCAGGATGCGCGGCGGGCGCCAGCCCAGGCCGAGTAAGTGGTCGGCGATGACCACGCCGGCGGTGAGGGCGGCGGCGCTCGATCCCAGACCTTTGCCGAGGGGAATTTGATTGTCGATTAGCAGTTCGATGGGCGGCAACGGCATGCACACGTCGGCCGCGACCGAGAGGGCGGTCTGCCAGATGAGGTTGTCCGGGCCGGTGGAGATGACGGCGGCATCGCGGCCGGTGACGGCGATGGACAGGCGATCACTGGCACGGAAGCGGCAGTCCAGATAGACGCAGAGCGCCAGGCCGAGGGCATCGAAGCCCGGCCCGAGGTTGGCGCTGGATGCGGGCACCCGGACGGTTGACCAGGACATAAGAGTATATTGTAGCGGGGCGGCGAGGACGGGTTTCTGGGTGCTGGGTTCTGGGCCCCCCATTTTGGGACGATCAAAGCCAAACTTATTGATTTCGTTATTATGGATGCACTATGGCCTGGCGAGGGAGAGCTTTTTTTGAAAGTGTGAGGACTGTCACGCCCGGCCCCTTCGATTGAAGGGAAGTCCTGCGGGTAATGGAAAGCGGATAGGGGCCCATCTGCGGGGCGCCCCCCAGACTTGGTGTAGCGCCTCTTGGTGTAGCGCCTCTTCGCCGAGACTCTGGCAGGAGCTGGTTCCGGCTGCTACCGTGGCGATCTCAAGCAGTCGTGCGGCAGCCTTTTGAGGGGATCCGAGGCTAGGCCGCGGGGGAGCGCGGCGCCCTTTCTGATTTCACGATGACATAGGGCAGCGGGCGGGCCGGCGGCAAAATCGGCAACTGTTTGAAATCAGGGCGCAAAATTCTTTCCCCGGTTGGTTACTGGGAGATCAGCCATTGACCCGCTCTGCGCAAGGCGGTAGGCTCTAGCTATAGCTAAGTGAAGACCTGCCCCATCTGCTCTGCCAGCTACGGCAACCACGTCGGGTTTTGCGCGCGTGATGGCTCAGCATTACGTTCCAGCGCCGGTTTGGAGCCGGGCGCCGTGATCCGGAAAAAGTACGAAATCCTGAGCGAGATCGGTCGGGGCGGCATGGGCGTGGTGTACCGGGCGCGGCATCTGATCTGGAACGAGGAGAAGGCGCTGAAGGTGCTGGTCGCGACTGGCGCGGAGGCGCAGCAGGGACTCAAGGGGCTGATGGCCGAGGCTTTGGTGATGCGGCAGCTTCAGCACCCGCACATCGTGCGCGTGGAGGACGCGGACTACACGGACGACGATCAGCCGTTCGTGGTGATGGAGTTTGTGGACGGGCAGAGCCTGCGGCAAAAGCTGGACCGCGAGGGACCGCTGGCTCCGGAACTTGCCTTGCAGATCGCCGATCAGACGTGCTCTGGATTGTCGGCCGCGCACCAGAAAGGGATCGTTCACCGGGATATCAAGCCTCAGAACCTGCTGCTGGCCAAGGGCTCGGACGGAAGTGAGACAGTCAAGATAATCGATTTCGGGATCGCAAAAGTGCGCGAGGAAGCCGGACTGGGCTTCACGGGAATGACGACCGGCACGACCGGGCTGTTCCTGGGGACGCCCGAGTACGCTTCACCCGAGCAGGCTCAAGGGATGCGCGGAAGTGAGTTAGATGGGCGCACAGATCTGTACTCGCTCGGCCTGGTGTTGTACGAGATGCTGACCGGCCAACTGCCGTTTGCCGGGAGTACCCCGCTCGGCGTACTGATGCAACGGTCACAGGTAGCGCCAGTGCCGCTGGATCGCGCACGGCCCGACCTCGCCTTCTCGCCCGATGTTTCGAACCTGGTGATGAAGGCGCTGGAGAAGGAACGGGAGAACCGCTGGCGGTCGGCGGAGGAGATGGAGCGTGGGATCGCGGCGGTGTGGGATTCGCGGCGCGCGGAGCGAGGTCGGGCCGAGACCACGAGGCGGACGGCTCTTCCGGCCGAACAGTACCGGCTCGCGCGCGAAGAAGCCGAGCTGAGGAGGCGGGAGCAGGCTGCGCGACAGTTGCCTACCCAGGATTATGGCGCGACAACACGTGTGAGGGACGAGCGGAAGCCCACATCGGTACAGCCGCCGTCACCACAATCACTGGGAGAGGCCCGGACCCAAGCGGTCGGAAATGTGTGTCCAGAATGCGGGCATCAGTTCAAGGGCAACGGATTTTATGGGATCGACGCTCATTGGCGCGCCAGACACGAAGCCGTCATGCCGTACAAGGAGGCATGGCCGTTAGTAAAATCGGGAAGCTATCACCGGAAAGGTCCCGCAGAAACGCGCTAGCGTAGCGGAGCGAAGGGCTAGAGACGCCTCTGCGCAATGATACCTGGATAAGATCTCGAGGAGGGAAAACCACGAGAAGTGACGAAGAGAAATACGGGCTGAAGCCGAATGTCATATACCGGACAGAGGCGGAAATCCGGGATCTCGTCCGCAAATTCTACGAAAGAGAAGGAAAGAGAAAGAGGAAGCTACAAAGCGCAGCGGATGATGCGAACCGGAAACTGGAGCTAGCCAACGCATTCGCCGTACGACACGGATTTCCCCTTCCAAATAGCCCGGCCTGGGACCTTCTGACGATGGGATGCCAAGTGCGAAGGCTGGACGGACAATCGTGCGGGTTGCCACCAGTCGAGATCCAGTATGGCCTGCGGGTAGCAGGGCATGGACTCGAATCGCGACAGTACCGCTGCTGGATTCACCGCGCGGCCATCAAGCGCGAAGAGGAATGCCGGGACAAAGTCGGACGAGTCGACGAACCGACAGCGGCGGCAATTGAGATCCCGCCAGAGCCGGTAGTCGTCGTTCAAGCGGCGGAGGTCAAACTGCAAGTCAACAATCCGATATGGAGGAGGATCGTCCAAAAGATTCCTGTGACTTGGCGCCGGTTGTCGTTGCGGTAACGATTACGCCCACTGCCCAGATTCCAACCCCTTGGAATACCAAAGAATCGCCCCGCACTTGGCGATTAATCGAACAGGCTCCCTTTCCGGTTCCGGCTGCCTGAGCTACAATTGAGTAGCTACACGACGGGCACTACGTTGCTATTCTCGTGGGATGAGCACAAGAACCTGACGAACCAGCGCAAGCACCGGGTGAGCTTCGAGGTAGCCGCGCGCGTGTTCGTCGATGCCAACAGGATCGAGCAGTATGACGACCAGGAGGACTACGGGGAAGATCGCTGGATCACTATCGGGGTCGTGGGGCCGGCGCTGCTGGCCGTTGTCCACACCGTGCGCGATGACGATGGGGAAGTCATCCGCTTGATTTCGGCGAGGAGGGCCAATGCGCAAGAAGAAAGAGCGTATCGTCAGCATGGAGCTTGATCCGGCAAATCCCGCGCCGCTGACCCGCCAGCAGAAGGCGGAGCTCGCGGCATTAGCCGAGATGCCTGACGAGGAGATCGATTACAGTGACATTCCGGCAAAACCGGCCGGCTTCTGGGCCGACGCGGTACGGGGCGGTCTCTATAGGCCGGTCAAGCGCCAGTTAACCGTGCGCATCGATGCGGATGTACTGGCCTGGCTCAGGTCCCAGGGCACGGGTTACCATGGCCGTCTCAACCAGATTCTCCGTTCGGCGATGCTCAAGGATCTGAGGAGCCG
>JBEKPZ010000063.1:0-27657 GCA_049520215.1 Bryobacteraceae bacterium
GGTCGGCGGTGCCCACCAGAATCAGGACCGGCGTGCGGATTGGCTCGATGTTCTTACGCGAGACCTCGCGGTCGGGCTTCAGGTTCTTGAAGGCATCCGGGTTCGGGGGCGAGCCGGGCGGCGGCATCTGGATGCCGAGAAACCACATCACTGCGGGCGCGCCCACGATGGCGGCGTGCACGGGAACCCTGGAGACCAGGTTCATGACCAGGTTGCCTCCGAGCGAGACGCCGTAGAGATTGATGCGGTCGGGATCGACGTAAGGCAGCGCTTTAATGTAATCGATCACCGCCAAGCCGTCGTCGATGGAAGTGATCATACCAGTGGCGGAAGGGGCCGACGTCAGGTTCATGTTTCCGCCGCGATAGTCGGCCACGGCCACTACGTAGCCTTCCTGCAGGAAGCGCTCCCAAACAGGACCGCCCCAGTCGCCGCGCGACCATCCGACGAGTTGCTCCATGCCGCGTCCGCCGGGCGCGCCGTGAAAGATGACGATGGCGGGATAACGGCCGTCGCCCTTGGGCTTGCGAATGGCCGCCGCGATGTACAGGCCGTCTTTGGACTTGATGTAGGTTTGTTGGATGGGCGAGTCGGCCTCGCTGACGACGTGGATGTACTTTTCGTGCGGCAGCGCTACCGTGCTGCCGGGGTCGTGATGGATTTCCGCCGTGGCGAAGACGGCAGAAATCAGACAAAGGAATGCTATGCGCATGGTTCTACGATAGCAGGCCACCTGACAGGCTGAAGCCTGTCCCACCCTACTTCACGAAGGCGGCGAGCCTTTGCCGCAACGACTCGGGGATCTCCACTTCCATCTCGCACGAGTCCCCCTCGTAGCTGGTCTCCAGCACGCGCCCGAGATCGTGCACCATCGAGATGCGCGCGCCATCGCTGAGCGGCAGACGCAGGCGCACGCGCACGATGGGGTCGAAGGGCAATACGTCGTCGATCGCGGCAAGCAGGCCATCGATCCCCTGCGCGGTGAGCGCGGAAACCGCTACGGCGCGCGACTCGGCCGCCGCGCCCGTGCCGCCCAGCAGACGGTGGCGGTATGCTTCCACATCGGTCCCGGCTTCCGGCAGCCGGTCCACTTTGTTCAAGACCAGCAGTTGCGGAATAGCGCCGGCGTCGATTTCAGCGAGGACTTTGAGCACGTGCCCCGTCTGCGCGGCGGCGTGCGGCGCGGAGACATCCACCACGTGCAGAATCAGGGTGGCGTCGGTGACCTCTTCGAGCGTGGCGCGGAAGGCTCGCACCAGCGTCGTGGGCAGGTTCCCGATGAATCCTACGGTGTCGCTGACCAGCACCCGGCGGCGGGAAGGCAGCGTCACCGGACGCACCGTTGGATCGAGCGTGGCGAACATGCGCGCATCGGTCAGCACGGTGGCTTGGGCCAGGCGGTTGAACAGCGTGGACTTTCCGGCGTTGGTGTAGCCGACCAGCGCGATGGTCGGCAAGGGCACGGCGTGCCGCTTGCGGCGATGCAGCGCGCGGCCGGCCCTTACGCTATCCAGATCCTCCTCGATTTTCTTGATGCGGCGGTGGATGCGGCGGCGGTCGGTTTCCAGTTGCGTTTCACCGGGGCCGCGCGTGCCGATGCCGCCGCCCAACCGGGACATCTCGATCCCCCGGCCGGTCAGGCGCGGCAACAGGTAATTCAACTGCGCAAGTTCCACCTGGAGGCGGCCCTCACGTGTGCGCGCGCGTCGGGCGAAAATATCCAGGATGAGTTGCGTCCGATCGATGACCCGGCCCGCAAGCTCCTTCTCCAGATTGCGCTGCTGTGTGGGCGTCAGGTCTTGGTCGAAGATCACCAGGCCGGCATCCAGCGACTGGCCCAATTGCGCCAGTTCCTGTACTTTGCCCTGCCCGATGAGAGTTGCGGCTTCCGGCGCCGCGCGCGATTGGATGAGCCGGCCGGCGATCACTGCGCCAGCGCTGGCGGCCAGTTCCGCCAGTTCTTCCAGGGACTCCGCGGCGTCATCGGGCCCCAAGTGAGTCCCGGCGCGGCGGCTCTTCCAATCCACCCCGACCAGGATCGCGCGTTCCGGCGGCGTTTGTGGGGTGGTGGAAATCTATCCCTCCGTGGTTGCCGCCTGCGCCACCGGTTCGGGCGCTGGCGCGGCGGCCTGCGGGCTGCTGGCGTACGAATGGACCGTCTTCAACGTCACCACCGTGGAGATGGCGTGCTTGAAGATCAGTTGCTCCTGATTGTTGGTTTCCAAAACCAGGGAATACTTGTCGAAACTCTTGATGCGGCCGGAAAGTTTCACCCCACTCATTAAATAGATGGTGAGGACAATTTTGTCTTTTCGCGCGTTGTTTAAGAAGCTGTCTTGAATATTCTGCGCTGGTTTATCCATGGGTCCCCCAGAGCTGTTCGGGGCCAAGCGGCCCACTTCGAATTGGCTTTCATATTGTACAACGAACCGGGGGGCGGGCGGTGTGCTCTGAGCCGCGACCGTCAGGGAGCGGTTTCCCAAGGGGACCTCTGGGCCTTACCGGCTTCAGTCGGCAATCGCCCCTGCGCTCTCCGTTGTAATATTACTTTGTAGAACCAAGGTATGGCGATTGATCTTCACGCCTGGCGCGCCAAACTCGGTTTCACTCAGGCGGAAGCCGTGCCGGCCGCCGGTTACGGGCACTGGAAGACTCAGGGCGGCCGCAGGCTTCGCGGGCAGGAGGGTCGTGCGTGCCGAAATGAGCGCGCTGGGCTATCCCGGCTTCCGGCTTGTGCGCGCATCCTGCCGCCGTGCGGATCCGGCAGCCCTGCTTCTGCACGCGTTGCTTCAGCCGGATCTGGACGCCCGGGTTTGCGAGGCCTTCCTTGGGTCGCGCGGCAATACGCCGCCAAAGTGGAATGGGAATGGCTGGTCCAACAAGCGAAATTACACGACTTTCAGAATCGCCTTGGTTTCCTCCTGGAGTTGGCGGGAACGGGGACCAAACCGATGCTGCAGGCGAAGTCTGAACTGGAGGCGGCTCGCCTGCGTTATCGGAGTGAGATGCGGCCTTACCCGAGCGGTCCAACGCCGACTTGGCACGACACAACCCTCGAAATGTGGGTCAACGTGTGTTGGCCGGGAGAATGAACGCCGCTAGTTGGACTTCTCCACCAGCGCCCGCACGGGAATACGGTTTTCGAGGATCAGCCGGCGGATTTCCGCGGATGTCAGTTTGGCAATGCGCCGCACTTCATGGCGTTTGCGGAGCATGCGCGGCAGCAGACGCACCGCCGCCAGATCCGCGCGCAGGATGGTCCATGCCAGCCGCAGCTTGTTGGCCAGTCCCGGGAAGCGCGCCATCTCGCCTTTTCCGCCGGCCGCCGCCACCAGGCCGCTCGAGAGGCGTAGCGCGAAGTAATACGGGTTCAACACCAGCAAGCTCCAGGGAAATAGCTTGGCAGCCAGCAGCACGCGGTTGCGCTCGATCAGAAAGATGCGCTCGGTGGACCCCGCATCGATGCTGGCGCCGCGATGATGCCGCACCACCGCGCCCGGCGTGTACAGGCAGCGCCAGCCGGCGATGCGCCCGCGCAGGCCGAGTTCCGCGTCGTCGGCGAACATGAAGAAGTCTTCGTCGAATCCGCCGATTGCATCCAGCATGGCTTTGCGATACATGCCGGCGCAGCCATCCGGCCACAGGCACTCTTCGACGCGGTCGTATTGGCCCGCGTCGATCTCGCCGGTGCCGCGTCCGCGATTCTGGCCATCGGGATAGATGAGGTGCCCGGCTTTATCAATGCGGTCGATGTGGCGGGGATCTTCCCAGACCAGCACTTTCGCGGCCGCCATGCCGATGTCGGGCGCTCGGTCGAAGGCGCGCCGCAGGTTGGCGAGAAAGTCCGGCGCGGCCTCCGCATCGTTGTTCAGCAGTGCGATGAACTGGCCGCGCGCCGCGGCGAAGGCCTGGTTGTTCGCCGCGCAAAAGCCCTCATTGGCAGCGTTGGCTATGACACGCACGCCGAATTCCGAGCGCGCCATTTCGGCTGAGCCATCGCTCGATCCGTTGTCCACCACGATCGTTTCGAAGTTGGCGCCGCGCTGTGCGGCAAGCGACGTGAGGCAGGCGCGCAGATACTCGCGCCGGTTCCAGTTGATCACGACGACGGAAATATCGGGCGCCACGTCAGGGAGCAGGCGCGACCGCCGCCGCCGAGGCCGGACCAGTCAGCGGATTCGGCAAGTGATGCTGCGCGTAATACCCCGGCCGCACGCGCTCCACGATCTGCGCCACCGGCCGCTCCAGGACGCGGAAGTAAGGCTGCGGATTCAGTCCGATCCAGAAGGCCCAGATCAGCAACGGCGCGAAAACGGCGATCTCGCGCCACGACAGATCGCGCAGCTTCAGGTTCTTCTCCGAGATCTCGCCCAGCATGGTGCGCTGGAACAGCCAGATCAGGTACGCGGCGCCTAGCGCGATTCCCACCGCGCCCCAGAAGGCCCAATTGAGGGACATCTGGTAGGCGCCTTGCAAAATGGTGATCTCGCCCACGAAGCCGTTGAGCGCCGGCATACCCAGCGAGCTGAGCGACGCGATCAGGAAGACGATGGTGAATACCGGCATCACCTTCATCAACCCGCCGTATTCGGAGATCGCGCGCGTGTGCCGCCGCTCGTAGACCACGCCCACAATCAGGAAGAGCATGCCGGTGGAGATGCCGTGGTTGATCTGCTGGAGGATGGAGCCGGAGATGCCTGCGGGGTTCAGCGCGAAGATCCCCAGCGTACAGAACCCCAGGTGGCTGACCGAGGAATAGGCGATCAGCTTCTTCCAATCCGTCTGCATCAGGCAAACCGCCGCGCCATAAACAATCGCGATGATGGAGAGCACCGCCATGATGTTCACGATGGTGGGATTCTTGGCCGATTCCGGCAGTAGCGGCAGCGAGAAGCGCAGGAATCCGTATGTTCCCATCTTCAGCAGGACGCTGGCCAGCATCACCGAGCCGGCCGTGGGGGCCTCGGTGTGCGCGTCCGGCAGCCAGGTGTGGAACGGGAACATGGGAACCTTCACCGCGAAGCCCGCGAAGAACGCCCAGAAGACCCACCATTGCAGGGTTGGCGACAGGCTCGTGCGCATCAGGTCTGCCAGGTCGAAGGAATAGGTCTGGAATTGCGCGTAGTGCTGGGTGTAGAGCGTCAAGATGCCCAGGAACATCAGCACCGAGCCGATCAATGTATAAATGATGAATTTGATGGCCGCGTAGGCGCGCCGCTGGCCGCCCCAGATGGCGATGATGAAGTACATCGGCACCAGCGTGGTCTCCCAGAAGACGAAGAACAGCAGCAGGTCGAGCGACATGAAGACGCCCAGCATGGCGGTCTGCAACAGCAGGAAGAACGCGTAGTATTCCTTGAGCCGGGTCTCGATCGCCTTCCAGCTCGACAGGATGGCGAGGAAGCCCACCACGGTGGTGAGCATGACGAGCAGGAGGCCGAGCCCGTCGATGCCGATGTGGTAGGAAGCGCCGATCGAGGGAATCCAAGTGCACTGCTCCTCGAATGCCCAGGTCCGGGTGCGATCGAACTGGAAGACCAGCGGCAGGGACACCAGGAATCCGATAAACGACGCAATATTGGCCCACAGCTTGATCAGGCGCGGGTTCGACGACGGCAGGAACAGCAGCACCAGGAGGCCGGCCAATGGCGTGAATAGGACGATCGAGAGAATGTGGTCCATAGGGCGGATTGGAGAGATTATAGTAGCACCAGTGGGGCAAGGGTGCTCAGCAGTTCTGAGGAATCTGAGCGGCCTTTGTGGGGCAGCTTGGTAAGCTGCGGCCGATTGTCAATCGGCCAAATGCCGCGCACGCACCGGACAACGGCTATACTGAAGCGAGGAGGGCCGCCCTGCGGCGCGGCGCAGATCGACATGCTGGCTTTCGTGCAATTCCTCGAAGAATTGTCGACGGACCACGTCACGCTCAGTCCCGCCGAAGTTCGCCGCATGAGACGCCGCTTCGGTGACAAGACCCTTCAAATGGGCCACCTTGAGGAAGACGGCGCCCTGTCGATACCGGTCGATTCCATCGTGGAGGCTGTTCGGTCCCAGGGAAGCCAGAGGCTCAATGAGGCATTGGAGAACCTGAAGAGCGAGCAGATGATCTCTATGCTTGAATCGGCCGATGCCCTGGTCGAGCGGATTGCCGAAGCCCAAAGGCGGAAACTGGGGCAAATGGTCGACCAGTTTCAGCGCGAGCCGGATGACGCCAGGGCACACCGGCAGTGGAAGGAGATCGAGAAAACGGTCTTCGGCATAGAGTACCCGGACTAGGGCCGGCCTCCGTTTCCGCGATATTGCCAGTTTGGCCATGTTTCAGAGAGCGCCCTTTGTGCCAATGCCTGAGGAGTGTCTTTGCCTTCTTTAAGGCTGCACAAACATGGGCGATGAAACGACGAAACATGCTAACCTTTGCTTGAGGAGCAAAAGCGTGTTTGGCAAAGCTATGCAGATTGAAAAAAACGTAGCAAGAATTGAACACAATTCAGAAGATTACCGCATTGTTCGTTACAGTCGAACACCGGCACGCCAGCGCCATTACACAAGAAGAAGCGGAAATTGTGCTTACTAAGGAGTGGCCGCTCTTGTTTACACAGAGGGTCAGGTACGGTGGTTAGCCTATGGCTCAACCGTATCTTCCGACATTCTCAGGCAAACGATACTCCGTTGGCCCGGAAGCCATAAAAGGACGGCCTGCATTCACATCGGCGATTGGTAAATGCATTAGTATGTGGTCATATGTAGACAACGAACTCGGGGGTTTGTTCGGCATACTGCTCGGGGCAGATTCAGAAGCAGCTCACCGGGTATTTCTGATTTTGCGCCGCTGGTCACATCAACGCGAGGCTCTTGAAGCGGCGGCGGAAGGCAGACTGTCAAATGATGAGATGACTGTTTATCGCTCGCTCATCGTTGACTATAGAACGCTCGAAGCCCAACGTAACGATCTTGGGCATGGCTGCTTTGGGGTGTGTCCGGATGACGAAGACTTATTGTTTGTTATCAGTGTCCAGCACCACGTCCTCTGGCAGGCGGACATTCTCCCGAAGCATCTGAAGGGCGAGATCCCCGTTGACTCCCACGAGGGCCTCAAACAACATCTGTATGTGTACAGGATGTCGGACCTAGATGCTTTGCATCGCCGAATGGAGCGGCTATGGTGGGACATGTTCTATTTCAATGGATATCTTCGGTCACCGCGAGATTCTGGCCGCCTTGCAGAATTTCGCAGGCTATTTGAGTCACCTCGCATTCAGCAGCATATGCCGAACGTTAAATAGCGTCGTTGCAAATTGGGTAAGTCTTGCATCGTTTCTGGAACACCCGTAAATCCCGGGCCTTCAGCGTTGCAGATATCTGCCACGAAAATGGAGGCACGAAATCCCTAAGTCCGGCGTTGCCCCCGGCGGCGTAGGACGGATCCCGCACAATCTGGCGTGCGCCGCGGAATGCGGCGTACGCGGCCCACGCATTCGGCAAAACGGAACCGCGAACCAAGGTGATCGGCGGCCAGGAAAAGGAAGGGATAGACAGGCCAGGAGGCCTGTCCTACAAATTCCCGCGCCGCGCCTGTTCCCGCTCCAACGCCTCGAACAGCGCCTTGAAGTTCCCCTTGCCGAAGCTCCGGCTGCCCTTGCGCTGAATCACTTCATAAAACAATGTCGGCCGGTCTTCCACGGGCTTGGTGAAGATCTGCAGCATATAACCCTCATCGTCGCGATCCACCAAAATGCCCAGCTCCGCCAAGCGGTCGATAGGTTCGTCGATCGGTCCTGTGCGCGCGGTCAGATCCTCGTAGTAAGCCGCTGGCACCCGCAGAAACTCGATGCCCTGGTCGCGCAACTTCGTCACCGTGTCGATAATGTTATCCGTGGCCATGGCGATATGCTGCACGCCCGGCCCATGATAGAAATCCAGATACTCCTCGATCTGCGACTTCCGCTTGCCCTCCGCCGGCTCGTTAATCGGAAACTTCACCCGATCGTTGCCGTTGGCCATCACCTTGGACATCAGCGCCGAATACTCCGTGCTGATATCGTTGTCGTCGAAGTGCTGATACAGTCGGAAGCCCATCACATCGCGATAGAAATCCACCCAGGTATTCATCTCGCCCCGGCCGACGTTGCCGACCATATGGTCGATGTACTTCAGCCCTGCCGGCCGCGCCACGCAATCGGCGCCCTCCACCGGCGCGAAGCCCGGCAGGAAGACGCCGCGATAGTTGCGCCGGTCCACGAAAGAGTGAATGGTGTCGCCGTAAGTGGCGATGGCGGAGATGCGCACTTCGCCATGCTCGTCGCGCAGAGTCTCCGGCTCTCGCACCTCGCCTGCGCCGCGCCCCGTCGTCTCACGGAAAGCCGCATCCGCGTCGTCCACCCACAGTGCGATATCCCGCACGCCATCGCCGTGCAACCGCACGTGCTTGGCAATTGGATGATCGGGCTCGAGCGCGGTGGTGAACACGAACCGGATCTTGCCCTGCTCCACCAGCCACGATGCGCGGTCGCGCGTGCCCGTCTCCGGTCCGCGATAAGCCGTCAGCCGCATCCCGAACGCCGACCGGTAGAAATACGCCGCCTGCCTGGCGTTGCCCACATAGAACTCCACATAGTCGGTGCCATTCAGAGGAAGAAAATCCCTCTCGCCGGTTTGTGCTTCCGTTAATGTTTGCATAATCGCTCCCCCACCGCCTCCACGCATCGCATATTCTCGTCGTCCGTTCCCGTCGATATCCGAATGCATTGCGGCAACCCAAATGCCCCCAGCGGCCGCACGATCACGCCCTCCCGCAGCAGCGCTTCCGTCAACCCGCGCGCCTCTTCCGCGCTGGCGAACGGCAGCATCACGAAGTTGGCGTCCGAAGGAACCGCGGCGATCCCCATGCCGCGGAACGAATCCGTCAGCAGCCGCAGCCCGCGCGCGTTCAGCTCCAGCGAGCGATGCAGGAATTCCTTGTCCATCAGCGCGCCGATGCCCGCGGCCTGCGCCAGGGTGCTGGGTTCGAACGGCAGCTTCACCTTCAACAGATTGGCGATCAGATCCTCGTGCGCGAATCCGTACCCGATGCGCACGCCCGCCAGCCCGTAGATCTTCGAGAAAGTACGCAGCGTGATCACGTTGTCGTAGCGGTAGTGCATCGAATCCGGATAGCGCGGGTTGTCCTGCGCGTATTCGAAATAAGCTTCGTCCAGGATGATCAGCACGCGCTCCGGCACGTGCCGGTAGAAGCTGTCGAATTCCTGCCTGGTGAAAATGGTTCCGGTCGGATTGTTGGGATTCGCCAGGTAGATGATTTTGGTGTTTTCGGTTATCTGTGCCGCAAGCGCGGGCAGATCGTAGTGCCAGTCGCGATACGGCACGGTGCGATACTTCACGCCGCGGGAACGCGCCAGCACCTGGAAGCCGATGAAGGCCGCATCCGTGGTCAGCACCTCGTCATCGTCGCAAAGAAAGGTCCTGATGATGCCGGACATGATCCCCTCCGACCCGCTTCCCGCAATCACGTTCGCCGGCTTCAGGTCGAAGTTCTCAGCCAGCGTGCGGCGCAGGTCCAGGCCGCCGTTGGGGTAAAGATTCAGTCCGCTCAACTCCCGCCGGACGGCTTCCAATGCCAGTGGCGAAGGGCCCAGGGGGTTTTCGTTGGAAGCCAGCTTCGAGACATTGGTCAAGCCGTATTCACGGCGCACCTCGTCGATGGAGCGGCCCGCCTCATACGGGCGCAGCGATTCGATATATGGCGGGACCAAAGGCATCGGGATGTCATTTACCATGGTAATTCGGATGACACGCAAAGGGGCCGCGGCCAATTGACTCTTCCTGCCACTCTGCGCGCGCTGCGTTACCGCAATTTCCAACTGTTCTTCGGCGGCCAGTTGATCTCGCTCACCGGCACCTGGATGCAGAACGTCGCCCAGGCCTGGCTGGTCTACCGGCTTACCGGGTCGTCGGTGCTGCTGGGCCTGGTAAGCTTCTGCGGGCAGATTCCCGTGTTCCTGATTGCTCCGCTGGGCGGTATTGTGGCGGATCGCTTCCGCCGCCAGCGGGTGGTGATCGGCACGCAGACCGCCGCCATGCTGCTGGCGCTCATTTTGGCGGCCCTCACCATCACCGGCGCCGTGCGCATCTGGCATGTCTTCGTTCTGGCGGCGCTGCTCGGGATTGTGAACGCTTTCGATATCCCCGCGCGGCAGGCGTTCTTCGTGGAGATGGTGGGGCGCGAAGACCTGATCAACGCCATCGCCTTGAACTCCTCGATGTTCAACGCCTCGCGCATCATCGGCCCGGCCGTGGCCGGCATCCTGGTGGCCGGCATCGGCGAAGGCTGGTGTTTTTTCGTGAACGGCGTGAGCTACATCGCGGTGATCGCCGGGCTGCTTCTCATGAGGTTGGAACCCCACAAACCCGTCCAGCGGACCGCATCGCCGCTGGCGGACGTGCTCGAAGGATTCCGATTTGTCATCGCCAGCCCGCCCATTCACTACTTGTTGATCATGCTGGGAATCCTGAGCGTGACCGGCATGCCGTTCGCCGTGCTCATGCCGATCTTCGCCGACCAGATCCTGCACGGCGGCGCCAAGGGGATGGGCATCCTGATGGGCGCTTCGGGCGTGGGCGCGCTGGCTGGCGCTTTGCTGCTGGCCTCGCGCGAAGCCGTTAAGGGCCTGGGGCGCTGGGTGGGGATTTCGGCGGGCGCGTTCGGCGCGGCTCTCATTGCGTTTTCGGTTTCGCGTTCGTTCTGGGTCTCGTGCGCGCTGCTGCTGCCGGTGGGCTTCGCCATGATGGTGGAGATGGCATCCTCCAACACGCTGATCCAAACCATGTCGCCGGATCGCCTGCGCGGGCGCGTGATGTCGGTCTATTCGATGATGTTCATGGGCATGGCGCCGCTCGGCGCGGTGGTCAGCGGTGTGACCGCCGCGCGCTGGGGGGCGCCCGCGACCGTGGCCGGCGGCGGCGTCATCTGCATGGCGGCGGCCGCGGTCTTCGGCTGGCGCTGGCCGGCATTGCGGTCCGAAGCGCGCCGCCTGATCGCCGCCGCCCAGATGGCCGGAGGCGTGCCGCCCCAGAGCGCTACCGGCGGCAGCGTGGCGATCAAGACGGGTGGTGAAGCAGCGTGATCCTCCGCCGCGGCTTTTACGCGCGTCCCACCGTCGAAGTCGCGCGCGGACTGCTGGGCAAGATCCTGGTGCACGGCGAGACCTCCGGCAAGATCGTGGAGACCGAAGCCTACCTCGGTGGCGACGATCTGGCCGCGCACTCCGCGCGTGGTGTCACCCCTCGCACGCGCGTCATCTTCGGACCGCCGGGCCACGCTTACGTGTACTTCATCTATGGCATGTACGAGTGCCTGAACCTGGTCGCGGAGCCGGACGGCCAGCCCGGATGCGTGCTGATTCGCGCCCTGGAGCCGGTGGTGGGCATCGAGACCATGCAGCGCCGTCGTCCGGCCGCTCACACGATTCGCGATCTGGCGTCCGGACCGGGGCGTCTGACGCTGGCGCTGGGCATCACCCGCGCGCAGAACGGCGTGGATGTGACGCGTGGCTCGCTCACCGTGCGTACTCCGCCAGACGAGGAGCCATTCGAAATCGACGTCACGCCGCGTATCGGCATCCGTCACTGCGCCGATTGGCCGCTGCGGTTTACAATCCGGGGGAATCCGTTCGTCAGCCGGTAGGGTAGTGTCCGCGAATTATTGATGTTCGCTCGAGCTGATGTGGGGCGGCCAAAATTGCCCGCACAAGGTCCAAAGTTGCCTGTCACGGTATTATGCGATCGTCAATGACTGTACAGTTCCGGGTGCCCGGCGTGGCGCAGACGATCGTTGTTTGTCGTCTGCGCACCGTGCTCGAACTCGGCAGGCCACGAAAAAACGATTGGCCTGGCCCACAGCTAAGTAGCTACTGGCGTTCCACAACCAACACGGTGAATGA
This sequence comes from Bryobacteraceae bacterium, assembly GCA_049520215.1. Taxonomy (GTDB): domain Bacteria; phylum Acidobacteriota; class Terriglobia; order Bryobacterales; family Bryobacteraceae; genus Bog-159. The sequence goes on from JBEKPZ010000063.1 coordinate 11,937, forward strand.
CCCCGGCTTCGGTCTCATCCTGGAACCTTGTGTGCCGGCAGGCGGCGCCACCATCTCGGCCGGGGCACGGGGTACTTCTTCGTCACTTTCAATCCCGGCGCCTCCGCGGCTGTTGCCAGGGCGGCCACCGCGACCAAAATCCAGAATCCAGCGGATAGTTTCAAGGGAATCCTCCTCTCGCAATGACGGGTCCAGATCTTACTTATTAACTGCCGTCGGCATTAACGGCGACTTCCGGCTTCTTGCCGTTTTTCTCGATGACGGCTTCGCAGCTTACCGTCGAACCTCTGGTAACCGATTCAACGCGCAAGATCTTGCCGGAGCCCGCCTTGGTCCGAAGGGCTTTTTGCGCGGCTTCCGGTAGGCTTTCGAAGGCCATCGCCTCCTCCACTTCCACGATCGCGCCCGAAGCATCCATCAGGATGTCGCGCGACTTCCCGTTAACCGTGGTCTCGGCTTCGTAATACGTCTTACCGCGCTCCACCTCTCTCGATAGCCCGCGCAACTTCGCCGTCTTGATCTGTTACTGCACTGCTTTTTGCACGGGAGGCGGGAGGCTATGCGTTTTCCCACGGATTGAGCAGCGGCACGCCCGACGACTCGAAATCCGTGGTGTTCCGCGTCATGATATACAGGCCATGGCGGCGGGCGGTAGCCGCGATCAGGCCGTCGCTGGCCGGTATCGTCCGGCCGGCTTTCTGCGCCGCTGCCGTGAGTTCGCCCCACATGCGGCAGGTTTCCAGATCGACAGGAAGAAGCCGGTCGCCATAATGACGTTCCAGGGTCTGCAGCCAGCTTTGGAGTTGGCGCTTCTTTTGGCCGTCCTGCAGAAGCGCCACCCCTTTCACAATCTCGCCAATGGTGATCGCGCTGACGAATAAATCGTCGCTGTCGAGGTCCCGGATGGCGCTTGCGACACCCGCGTCCGGCTTCGGGAGGCGCAGTTCGGACAACGCGCAGGTGTCCAGCAACACTTTCACAGTTTCACGTCCCGCACCGGCGACCGGTCGCGTGTGAGGTCCACTCCTTCCAGGCTGGGACCCTTGGCGGTGAGAAACTCCTTGAACCCCTTGCGCTTGCCGGTCAGCTTCTCATATTCCCGCTGCGCCACGATGACCACCACATCGCCGCGCCTGCGCACGAACTGGGGGCCTTTGGCCAGAGCTTTGTTCACGACCTCGCTAAACCGATTCTTGGCTTCCGCAAGTTGCCATTCCATAAAAGGCACCCTCCTATCTAGCTAATCTAGCTAAATTATGGCACAGAAGGTGGGGCAAAGCAAGCCCTTATTCCTGCCGCAGCGCCACAACCGGGTCGATGCGCGTCGACCGGCGCGCCGGCGCGTAACACGCCAGCATCGCCAGACTAGCCAGCAACAGCGGCGCGCCCACCAGCAGCATCGGATCGTCGCCCCGCACCGAGGTCACGGAAAAGAACGTCCCTTTGATCACGTGTATTCCGGACCAGGCGAAGGCCAGACCGATCAGCGTGCCCGCCGTCACCAGCACAGCGCCTTCCTTCATCACCAACCCCAGCACGTCGCGCCTCTGCGCGCCTAGCGCAAGGCGGATGCCAATCTCGTGACCGCGCTGGGCCACGGAGTAGGCCGTGACACCCGCCACGCCGACCGACGCCAGCACCAGACCGAACATTCCGATCAGGCCGTAGGTCCACGAGGCGCCCTTCAACGCGGACATGAACTGCGCGATCTGTTCGGTCATACTGCGGGCGTTGAACGGCGTGATGCTGGAATCCATGGCCGAAATCTCGCGGCGCACGGCGGCGATGGCGTCCACACCCGGCGCGGCGCGTAGCATCAACGTTACGCCGCGCAAGGATGGCTGGGCGTAGTCGGCCGGACGCAGCGGAAAATAGACCGCCGGGGGTCTCTTGCTTGCCACAAGGTCTTCGGTCACGCGCTTGGCCACCCCCACAACTTCATACACGCGGCGTCCCTTTCCCAGTGAGCTGGAGCGATAATCGATGGTGCCGGGCCAAGCCATGAAGGTGCCGGCGGCATCTGCGTTCTCTACCTCGATCAGCCTTCCCAGGGAGTCCTCTCCTTGCCAGACCTGGCGCACCAGATCCTCGCTGACAACGACCGCCGTTGCGCCATCGGCTTCGTCTTCTTTCCGGAAGCCCCGCCCGGTGAGTATTCGGATCTCCGCGGTCTCGAAATAGCCGCGGCCGACAACGTGCTTGCGCGCCCAGTGAACTTCCTGCGAATTCCCGGCTTTGGCGCCAGGAACGGAAAACGCCACACCGGCGTTGCCATCCATCGCAACCGGCACCGTATCTGTCAGACAGGCAGCAGTTACGGAGGGCAGCCTCTCGACACGGTCCAAAACCTTCTGAAAGAAATCCGTTGCGCGTCCCGCGGAGTACCCATCGCGTACGGGGTCCAGCGAAATCAGGTACAGATTCCTGGGATTGAAACCTTCTTGCACGCCCATCGTGCTTTGTATGCCGAGCCCCATGTATCCGGTGAGCAACAACAGGCTCAGCGACACAGCCATTTGGCACAACACCAGCGCGTTGCGAAGGCTCCAGCGCCGATGCTTGCGCAGTTGGAGATTGCCGCCCTCCTTCAGCGCGGGTGTGAGATCGGCGCGTGTCGTCTGCAAAGCTGGCGCGAGCCCCAAAGTTATTCCCATCACCATGGTTAAGGCAAGCGTGAACAACAGGGCGCGCCAGTCGGGGCTCAGGTCGAACGTTATCGGAATCGGCAGCGGCATCCTCAGTTTTGACAGCAGATGCATGCACCAAACGCACAACAGGAAGCCCGGAACGGCTGCGCCCATGGCCACCAGCAGACTCTCGGTGAGCAACTGGCGCACCAGCCGGGCGCGTCCTGCGCCCAGCGCCAGGCGCACCGCGATCTCCTTGCGCCGGTCCGCCGCGCGCGCCAACATCATGTTGGCCACGTTGGCGCAGGCGATCAGCAGGACCAGACCGCCGATCACCAGGAAGAACTCCCGGAAGAACGGCATGTCCTGCTTGCGGATCGGCAGCACTTTGCCGGCGCTCAATAGCAGAATACGGCGGCCCTTTCGATCCCTGGCTGCCTCGCCGTACGATTGTTGCATCTGCTGCGCGACGGCGTCCAATTCGGCTTCCGCGGCGGCTTCGGTCACGCCCGGCTGCAGGCGCCCCACCACTTGAAACATGGTCAGGTCGCGGCGTTCCAGGGCGTTGCCCACCAGTTCCGGCGCCAGGCGCGCGTCCACCGTGGCCGGCAACCACACATCCGCGGCAAATAGCGCAGGTGACGCGCCCAGAAACTCCTTCGGCCCGACCCCGATAATCGCCGACGGGTAGCCGTTGATGCGCAGCGATTTGCCGATGATGGCCGGATCGGAGCCCAGATGCTGCTGCCAGAACCGGTCGCTGATCACGGCGGTGGGCGTGCCGCCTTGCTGTTCGTCTGTATGGTCGAAGAAACGGCCCAATGCCGGGTGCACGCCCAGCGTGGAGAAGTACGAAGGTGTGACCAGTTGCCCCCAGATCCGCTCAGTGCGCCCATCGCTCGAAATGCCGAAAGGCACCGGCGCGACATATGCGAACGTAGACGAGAACAAGTCGTTCAGCTCGCGGTAGCGCCGGTACGCGGGATACGACGACGGCGTTTCGAGCGCGACCAGTTGGTCCGGATTCCGTACGCCCGGAAGATCGCGCAGCATCCCGTTCATCTCGCTATAGGCGCAGGTAGCGATACAGATTCCCAGGCTGAGCGAGATCAGCGCGACGGCCGTGAATCCCGGCGAGCCGGCCAGCGTGCGCAGCCCATAGCGGATGTCCTGCCGCAATTCGGCCAGGTGTTCGGCGGGAACGCGCAGCGCGATATCCAGCAACAAGCGCAGCAGCCCGAACACGCCGTGACGGCGCCAGATTTCGTCGATGGCTTCTTCGGTCACCTGCAGCAACTCGTCGCCGTACGCGTTCTTGAATTCGTAGGGAAATGCGCCGGCCAGCGCGCGGTACATCCGCAGGCCGATCGCTACGGGCCGGTTCGCTTGATGCGTCATGATTCCGCTCTCCTTTCCCGCGCTCCGCGCTTCGCGTGAATGACGCGGACCAGGTCTTCCAGTCTTTCGCTTTCCGCCGCCAGCACACGCCGCCCCAACCGGGTGAGCCGGTAATAGCGGCGGCGTGCATCGTCCTGTTCGGGCGCCGGCCGCGCGTCGGATTCTTCGATGAGATCCTCATCCATCAGCCGCTTCAGCGTGCCGTACAGCGTCGCCGGCCAGAGCCGTACCTTGCCGCCAGTCCGCTCGAGGACCTCCTGCATGATGCCGTAGCCGTGCTGATCCTGGCCGTCGAGCGACAGCAGAACGTGGAACCAGTGCGGCTTGAGGGGGAGAAAGCTCTCGGGTTTCGCAGGCATAAGTCTATATATCAATCGATATATAGACTGACAAGGATCAAAAGTCAAGTGCATCTACTAATACTTGTGGATCTGTCAATGTGGGGCGGGCGTCTACGCCTGCGGCGGGTCCCCAGACCCGCCCGCTTGTGGGGCAGGCTGGCAGCCTGCGCGGGACTGCCAGTCCCGCGTTTTCCCCCCACCAGCCAGGATGGCGTCTTCCGGTTCCGATACTCGCCCATGCTCGTGTGCCGAGCAGCGCCGCTAACGGGCACCGGCGATATTTGCAGCGACGACGTAGAGAAGTCCCGCGTGCAAGGGTCAAGCGACTGGGATGTCGAGAGCCTCCGGAACGCCAAGATCCACGGCGTCACCTTCAGGGTCTATCACGCCTGTCAGGATGGGCCTGCGGCCCACGAATAGTGATGAAAATCAGGTGGAGGGCGGGCAATCCTGCCCGCAGCCGGCTTTTGGCCGCCCTCCAGGTTCAACAACTTACGGTGATTTTCGACCGAGCGAATGGTCGGCGAATCATGGTAGGAACCAATTCTTTCTACCGGGTATCGCACGGTTCGAGGAGCGCGAGTCCGGGAGTGTTCGATCCCGATATCAAGAAGCTCTCCCGGCAAGACTGGAACGGCGTACAGGGCCGCCTCAACCAAATCGTCCGCTCGTTCCGCTTCTTGCGCTGACCTACCCCAACGTCAGCCAGCCCAACGCCCCGCGCGTGGCGCCCCGCGAGAGCGGTGGATCCACTGCAGGATCCCAAGGCTGCTCGCTCAGCACCATGCGGCTTGCGAACGTCGCGCCGCGGTCGTACGATACCGCCATGGCCAAATCCACCAACTGTTCCCCGCCGGGAGTCTTTGGACCGTATTCATAAAATGCGCAGCAGATTTCGCCGCCCGCGGTAACCATCAGATGCGGCTGGAATTCATGCTGGCTGGACTCCGCACTGGCGACCAAAGGCTCTCCGGCCGATGGACCTTGCCACGTCCGGCCGCCGTCCAGCGAGCGCCGGTGGTAAAGCCGGGCGCGCCCTTCGCGGTCGTCCGCCCATACGCAAAGCGCCACCCCGCCCGGCGCGATGCAGGTGGCCGGCGCCGTTTCCGGAAGCCCCTCCTGCACGCCCACGATCCCATCGGCGACGGTCACTGGCGCCGAAAACGTTTGCCCTCCGTCCGCGGAATCGGCCGCCAGAATCCTGCAGCCGGATGGGCCGGTCATCCACACCACATGTACCGCGCCGCTCGCATCCACCAGCACTTCGGGATTGAAACACAGCCCGTAGAGCATCGGTCCGGGCCGGGCATGGCCTTTGCCGCTCCACCAATCGCCATCGCTGGTGCGTGCGAAGCACAGCATATTGCCCATATCGGCGGCCAAATAAACGTTGCCCCGGCGCGGACTCGCTGGGTTCAGATCCGCGGCGATCGAGTAGCAGCACTCCGAGGTTCCCTCCAGCACCACCGCCGGGCGGCTCCAGTGGATGCCACCGTCTTCGGAACGGTAGACCACCAACGAAGCCCGCGAGCGGTCCGGGTCCAGGGCCAGCGCCGCCAGGTTCAGGGTCCCGCGCGCGTCCATCGCCAGCACCGGTCCCACCACGCCCGCCCATTCCGTATCCACGGGCAACGGCCAGGATTCCCGCCAGGACCCGCCTCCATCGAAACTCACGCGCGCGGAAATGCCCGGCGTGCCGTCCGGCAACCTGATCTCTTCAACGCCCAGAATGTGCTTGGAATCGAGCGAGTTGACCAGCAGCGCGGACGCGTTCCGCGCGGCGCCTCGGCCGGCGCGCTTGGGACGGCGTTTGCCTTCCAGTTTCATGGTTTCGGTCATAGGTGCCCGGCCAGTCTTTATTATATTTTGACGCAGAGTCGGCATATTGTTTCCTATATTGTGTGCGCAACCGGCCCGGTTTGCGCCATTAGTGTGTCGCTTATTACACTTTCAGGAGTTGCTGGAGGCCCGGCGACCCGATTGTTAACCTTCTCGGATTTGTCTGACAACCCTCAGCCATCGCCTGAGCCACGCCGCCAATTGTGGGGCAGGCCCTCGGCCTGCGGCGGCCTCTCAGGCCGCCTTTTCGACCACGCCGGCCGCAGATGTTATGATGACCCCTGACCGCCATGCAAGCCACGCGTCCCCTAGCCCTGATTACCGGCGCTTCGAGCGGCATCGGCGCCACCTTCGCCCGTCAACTGGCCGCGCGCGGCTACGACCTGGTGCTGGTTGCCCGCCGCCGCGACCGGCTGGAACAGGAGGGCCGCGCCATCCAGGACGCCCATCCCGTGCAGGTTGAAATCTTGCCGGTGGACCTCACCCGCGATGCGGATTTGAAGGCCGTCGAAGAGCGCATCGCCGCCGCTCCGAATCTCGAATTACTGGTTAATAACGCCGGATTCGGCATCGCCGGGCGCTTCTTTTCGCTTCCCCTGGACGGCCAGGACCAGATGCACCGGCTGCACGTTCTCGCGCCCATGCGGCTGATGCATGCCGCGCTTCAGGGCATGGTCGCCCGCAAGCGGGGCAGCATTATCAATGTGTCTTCGGTTTCGGGCTTCGGACAGAACCCCGGCAGCGTGAGCTATTCCGCGACCAAAACCTGGATGAGCAGTTTCACCGAGGGGATCTACATGGAGTTGCAAAGCATCGGTTCGCCCGTGCGGGTGCAGGCGTTGTGCCCCGGCTTCACCCTCTCCGAGTTCCACGACACCATGAGTTTCGACCGCAGCCCGATTCCCGCCTGGATGTGGATGTCCGTCGACGAGGTGGTGGACGCCTCTCTGCGCGCTCTCGACCGCGGCCAGTTGTTCGTGATTCCCGGCTGGCGCTATCGCCTGCTGGTCTTCGTCATGCGCGCTTTACCGCGGCCCCTGTATCACTGGCTGTCTATCAAATACGCGCGCGGAACGGGCCGGGACAAAGGATAAGCGCAGAAGACAGAAGACAGAAGTCAGAAGTCAGAAGGCAGAAGTCAGAAGGCAGAAGGCAGAAGTCCCAGACATCGCGGCAGAGGGCACGGCTGCCATTCTGTCTTCTGTCTTCTGACTTCTGTCTTCTGGCTTCTGTCTTCTGCTTTTCTTCTCACTCGAACCGCAACGCCCTCATCGGATCCACACGCGTCGCCCGCCGTGCCGGCGCCAGCGCCGCGACCACCGATACCGCCAAGAGCGCCAGCGCCACAGCGCCGATAGTCAGCGGATCCCGCGCGCTCACCTCGAATAGCAGGCTGCTCAAGAGCCGACCTGCCGCCAGCGCGCCGGCAATGCCCACCGCCAGCCCCGCCACCACCGGACGAATTCCTTGCCACAACACCATACGCTGTAGACCGCCCGTGCCCGCGCCCAAAGCCATGCGGATGCCCATCTCCGTGCGCCGCCGCGTCACCGAATACGAAACCACGCCATAGATTCCGAATCCGGCCAAAGCCAAGGCTGCCGCTGCGAACAGCATCACCAGCATCGTCTGGAAACGGCGCTGCGCCACCGAGTCGGACATCACCTCCTGCAGCGTTTGCATCTCCGGCACCGGCACATCCGCATCCACATGGTGGATCGCCTCGCGCACACTCGCCGCAATGCCGCGCGGGTCCATTGCCGTACGCACCAGCAGCGAGGCCGATAGCCGCGGGCGCTGCCAATACGGAATGTAGATGATCAGCACCGGGTCCTTGTCCAGGCTGGTGCTGCGGATATCCGCCGTCACCCCCACCACTTCCTCCAGCGTCTCGTTGTGCTGCATCCGCCGTCCCACCGCGCTACGGCCCGGCCACAAACGCCGCGCGGTCCCCTGCGAAACAATCACCACCTTGCGATTGCGCTGGCTATCCTCGAACGGCCGCCCCTCACGAAAGGGGATGCGCAGTATGTTGAAATACTCCGGACTCACGAATCGCACGTTGACCATGGGCCGTTCGAACATCGGGCGCTGGTCGCCCTCGGCTGCAGCGAGGTCGATCCAAGTTTCACCCTGCAAAGGAAGCGCGGAGACCAGCCCGGCGGAGAGCACACCCGGCAGGGGTCGCGTCTTCGCCAAAACGCGCTCGAAAAAAGCCGTCTGCTGGGGTTCCTCGGTGTACTTACTGGCCGGTATCGCCACCTGCACAGCCAGCACACGCTCGATATCGAAGCCCTTGTCTACATGCATTAGCCGCACGAAACTACCCATCAGCAAGCCGGCGGTAATCAGCAGCACCGCGCTAAGGGCCGCCTCCAACCCCACCAGTACACTGCGCAGATGGGCCCCGCGCCGGCCCTCCGTGGTCGTGTAGCTGCCGGATTTCAACGCTTCCTGCGGGTGCGCCGCGGCGCTACGCAACGCGGGCAGGAGGCCGAACGCCACACCGGCGGCGAGCGAGATCAGCAAAGCGAAACCCAGCACGCGCACGTCCACGCTGACCTCGCCCAGGCGTGGCAAATCCATTGGCGCCGCGCCCACCAGCAACCGGACGCCCCATGCCGCTAGCGCGATCCCCGCGATACCCCCCGCCAGCGCCAGCACCAGGCTTTCCACCAGCGTCTGGCGCACAAGCTGCGCGCGGCTCGCCCCCAACGCCGTGCGGATGGCGGATTCGCGCGCGCGGCCCGAGGCGCGCGCCAGCGAAAGATTCGCCAGGTTAACGCACAGGATCAGCAGCACCGCCCCTACGGCTCCCAGCAGCACCAGCAACCCGCGGCGCGACGGCCTCACCATATCCTCCTGCAGCGAAGACATCGCCACGTGCAGGTCCATCTTCTCTGGAATGCGCCTCGAGATCTCAGCCTCTATCACGTCCAGCTCGGCGATGGCCTTCTGCCGGCTCACCCCCGGTCGCAGCCGCGCGATGGCCGTCCAGTTGAAATCGCCGGTAATGTCCTCGAAGTCGTCCTTGGAATATCCCAGCGGCTGGAATATTTCCGTCTTGGGACCCAAGCCCTGCTGGAGAACGTCGCTTTGGCGCGGGAACTGGAAACCGGGCGGCAGCACTCCCACCACCACGTGCGGGCGGCCATTCAGCATGATCTGCCGGCCCACGATCGACGGGTCGGCGCTGAACCGCCGCTTCCAGAGCGAATCGGAAATGACCGCCACCCGATGCCCCTCGGGATCCTCCTCGTCCAGGAACCCGCGGCCCAATTGCGGGCTGACGCCCAGAACCCGGAAGACGCTCGCGGAAACCAGCGCGCCGCTGAGCAGTTCGGGCTCGCCCGCGCCCGTCAGGTTCGGCGCCGAGGATCTCGCGATGGCAATCGATTCCAGCGCCGAGGAGCGCTTGCGCCATTCGTAATAGTGGCTGAAGTTGACCGGCAGGCTCGGATACAGGTGCGCCAGCTTGGGGATCGCCTCCCGGATCGAAACCAGCCGCTCCGGATCGCGGAACGGCAGCGGGCGCAGCAACACGCCGTTCACTACCGAAAAGATGGCGGTATTGGCGCCAATGCCGACGGCCAGGCTCAAAACGGCCATTGTTGCGAATCCCCGCTCGCGCAGCAGGGTTCGGAAAGCGTAGCGAATGTCATTCCACATGGGGGGCCTAGCAATAAATACGTTTGAAGCCGCCACCGGTTCCGAAAAGAACTAAGTGGGGCAGGCCCTCGGCCTGCGGCGGCCTCTCAGGCCGCCTCTTTTGTTTGCGACCTTGCCGCTATCTGGTCAGCCTGCGTATCTGATGACTTCCAATTCTGCGGACGATCGCGTTGCCTGCGCCTACTCCGTGTCACCGCACTGGTCGCACTGAAGCACCGGGAGCACCGTCGAAAACACACTGGAGGGCGGCCAATCTTGGCCTTTTGGTGGGACGGGCCTCCTGGCCTGTCCATGGTGGAACAGGCTTTAGCCTGTTGGGCCAGCGCCGGCTGAAAGGCTGCGGGCAGAATTGCCCGCCCTCCATTTGTCCTCCGCCTACGTTTCGACGATCTCCAGCGTCGCCATTGCGCTATGAACGCTTTCCGGCCGTCACCGCGTTGTTGAAGGCGCTGTTAGCTTGTCGGGCAGGCCGGCACTCCACAAGTTTGCGCCGATTGGCAATCGGCGCGCAGGATGTCATCCTGCCCCACAACGCACATCGCCCCACCGCTACAATAAAAACGTGACAGGTAACGACATCCGACAGGGCTTCCTCGACTTCTTCGCCGCGCGCGGCCACCGCGTGGTGCGCAGCTCCTCACTGGTCCCCGCGAACGATCCCACGCTGCTGTTCGCCAACGCCGGCATGAACCAGTTCAAGGACACTTTCCTGGGCCTCGAAAAGCGCGACTACTCCCGCGCCACCACCTCCCAGAAATGCGTGCGCGCGGGCGGCAAGCACAACGACCTGGAGAATGTCGGCTACACCCGCCGCCACCACACCTTCTTCGAAATGCTGGGCAATTTCTCGTTTGGCGATTACTTCAAGGCCGAAGCCATCGAATACGCCTGGGATCTGGTCACCAAAGATTACGGCATGCCCAAGGACCGCCTCTATGTCACCGTCTTCCGCGAGGATGACGACGCCGAGCATCTCTGGCAGAAGGTCGCGGGCGTGCCCAAGGAACGTATCTTCCGCTGCGACGAGAAGGACAATTTCTGGCAGATGGGCGACACCGGCCCTTGCGGCCCCTGTTCCGAAATCCACTACGACATGGGTCCCGCCGCCTCCGAAGCGGGCCACGAACACGAGGCCTTTCCCAGCGACGCCGGCGGCCGTTTCGTCGAAATCTGGAACCTGGTCTTCATGCAGTTCAACCGCGATTCGAACGGCGTCCTCACGCCCCTGCCGCGACCTTCCATCGATACCGGCATGGGGCTTGAGCGCGTCGCTGCCGTGCTGCAAGGCAAGCTCTCGAACTACGATACGGACCTGATCCTCCCCATCATCGCCCGCGCCGCCGACATGTTCGGCGTATCCTACGGCGCGGATGCGCGCGTCGATACGGCTCTGCGCATCGCGGCCGACCATTGCCGCGCGACCACTTTCCTGATTCACGACGGCGTGCTGCCCGCTAACGACGGCCGCGGCTACGTGCTGCGCAAGATCATGCGCCGCGCCATGCGGCACGTCCGCCTGATCGGCGTCGAGGATCCGTTCCTCTATAAGCTCACCGGCGCAGTGGCCGAGCTGATGAAGCCAGCCTATCCCGAGCTGATGGAGAGCGTGCAGCGCATCGCCCGCATCGTGAAGGACGAAGAGCACCGTTACGCGACCACCTTCCTGGTGGCCGAGCGCGTTTTCAACGACGAACTGAAATCGCTAGCCGGCCATGTGATTCCCGGCGCGCTTTCCTTCAAGCTGTACGACACCTTCGGCCTGGCGCTCGACGAGCAGGAAGACATGGCGCGCGACCGCGGCCTATCCATCGACCGCGAGGGCTTCGACCGCGAAATGGAACGCCAGCGCGAACGCGCCCGCGCAAGTTGGAAGGGCGCCGACAAAGGCGCCATCGCCCCCGCCTATCAGGAATTGGTCGAGCAGGGCCGCACCAAGTTCCTGGGCTACGAAGACCTCGCCGCCACCTCGCGCGTCGCGGGCCTGCTGGTAGAGCGCGAGCTCCGCGACGAAATCGGCCCGGACGTGGAAGCCGAGCTGGTGCTCGACCGCACGCCATTCTATGCCGAAACCGGCGGCCAGGTGGGCGACCGCGGCAGCCTGTTCACCCTGAGCGGCGAGAAAGCCGCCGACGTCCAGACGGCTTATCCACCGGTGCCGGGCCTCACCGTGCATCGCATCGTCTCGACCGCGCCCATCCGCGTGGGAGACGAGTTGCGCGCGGAAGTTGCCCGGCCATTGCGCCTCTCCACCATGCGCAACCATACCGCCACGCACCTGCTGCACGCCGCGCTACGCCAGGTCCTGGGCACGCATGTCAAGCAGGCGGGCAGCGTGGTCGAGCCGCCCCGCCTGCGTTTCGATTTCACCCACTATGCCGCCATGGACAAGGCCGAAATCGAGGAAGTCGAGCGCCTGGTGAACGAACAGATCCTGCGCAACAGCGGCGTCGAAACCAAGGTGCTGCCGCTCGAACAGGCCGTCGCCACCGGTGCCATGGCTTTGTTCGGCGAAAAATACGGCGACCAGGTGCGCGTGGTCTCCGTGCCCGGTTTCAGCAAGGAGCTTTGCGGCGGCACGCACGTCCAACGCACCGGCGATATCGGCGTTTTCAAGATCGTCTACGAAGGCAGCATCTCGGCGGGCGTCCGCCGCATCGAAGCCGTAACCGGCGAGGGTGCCGTGCGCCAGTATCAGGAACTTACCGGAACACTGCACCGGCTGTCCGAATTGTTGAAAGCCTCCGAGCCGGAACTGGTCGAGCACGTGGAAAAGATGCTGGCCCGCGAGAAAGCCCTCGAACACGAGAAGCGCGATCTTCGCAGCCAACTGGCGCACGCGGCGGCGGGCGGCCTGGAGAGCCAGGCGCACACCGTAAACGGCGCCCGCGTGCTCGCGGCCCAGGCCGACGCCCTGGACCGCCACCAGATGCGTGAGTTGGTGGACGCCCTGCGCAACAAGTGGGGCAGCGCCGTGGTGGTGTTGGCCTCGGTCGAAGATTCCACCGTGTCCATCGTCTCGGCCGTGACCAAGGATCTCACCTCCAAAGTGCACGCCGGCAAGCTCGCCGCCGCGCTCGCGCAAGCGGTCGGCGGCAAGGGCGGCGGCCGCCCCGATATGGCGGAAGGCGGCGGCAAAGACCCCGCGGCCCTGCCCGCCGCGCTCCAGCGCATCTACGCCGAAATCGAGAGCAAACTATGACCGGGTGGGACAGGCCTCCTGGCCTGTCTTTCGACGTCATCGTAGTCGGCGCAGGCCCCACCGGCTTGGCCTGCGCGATAGAACTGCAGCAGCGCGGGATCCAGACCGTGTTGATCGAAAAAGGTTGTGTGGTGAATTCCCTCTACAACTACCCGACCAACATGGTCTTCTTCACCACGCCCGAACTCCTCGAAATTGGCAACATCCCCATGACCAGCCTCAACGAAAAGCCCAACCGGCATGAGGCGCTCAAATACTATCGCCGCGTCGCGGACCATTTCAAGCTGAATATCCACGATTACGAGCGCGTCGCGAACGTCGCCGGCCAGGATGGCGCGTTTCAGGTGTTCACCACCGATCGCCTGGGTTGTCATCATACTTATACAGCACGCAAAGTGGTCCTGGCGACTGGGTACTATGACGTACCTAACTTATTGCATGTTCCCGGCGAGGAGTTAAGTAAGGTACTGCACTATTACAAAGAGCCACACCCGTACTATAACCACGACGTAGCGGTGGTCGGCGCCAAGAACTCCGCTGCAATCGCTGCATTAGAACTGTTCTGGACCGGCGCTCGGGTCACACTGATCCACCGTGGCTCTGCGATCTCCGAAAAAGTGAAGTACTGGATCAAACCCAACATTGAAAACCGCATCAAGTGCGGAGAGATCCAGGCGTACTTTAATTCACGGGTTGCGGAAATCCGGCCCGACGCCATTATCGTCGCCACGCCGCAGGGCGAAGTGGCCCTCAAGAACGATTTCGTGTTTGCGTTGATTGGCTATAGTCCCGATCTCAAGTTCTTGAGTTCTATAGGGATTTCGCTCGATCCCGAGACCCAGAAGCCGCGCAGCGACCCCCAAACGCTGGAAAGCGAGCGGCCCGGAATTTACCTGGCGGGCGTCATCGTAGCGGGCATGCACACCAACGAAATCTTCATCGAGAACGGACGCTTCCACGGCCAGCAAATCGCCGAATCCGTCGCCGCCAGACTCTTCACCTGAAACATTTACGCCGTAACTCTCACTACCCAATGTGAGCGGCTCGCGAAACCCGTCTCACTATGCACTTTGAAACCAGAAGCCATGTTTTTGTATCTAAGGATTTGAAGGGGTAGCGGCCATGTTAAATAACTTAATGAATATTCTCTTGGGATGCTCTCACCGCAGGACCACGTTCCCCATCACTCCCGCGCGGAAAGCTGGCTTTTCATCGGCTCCCGGCCCGCGGCACTCTACTTATGTCGTGTGTCTGGATTGTGGCAAGGAGTTTGGCTACAACTGGGCCGAGATGCGCATCGGCGATCCAGTTGCCGCGCCCGTCACCGCCGAAGCTGCGTTTTCCACCGCGCACCGCTAGGTGCCTTGTGAGGCAGGTTGGCAACCTGCAGGCCGATTGTCAATCGGCCTTCTCACGCCCCTGCAACGAGAAAAACTCCGCCACGTTTTCGCCCAAAAGCTGCCTGAAGCTCTTGTCCAGGTATGAGCGGATGGACACGTAACACTCGCCGCAAGTGTTGTGCGCCGTGAATTCGCGCGCCATGCGCTCCCGCGCCTCCAGTGGGAATTGCTGAAACTGCATCGAGCACGGCTGCAGCATACCGTCGCTCCGCACCACCAGAAATCGCAGGCCCGCCTTGCAGCCCGGCGCGCCGCCCTCCGCGAAGTACCGCCGCGTCGCGTCCAGCGTGCTCCTGGAGTTGACGATCCAGTTGGTCTCGTCGCGCATCCCCTCGACCATGTCCAACCCGGCGTTGAGCGCCCGCAACTGCTCGGGCCTCTCCAGGCAGTATTCGCGCGAGCCCGTGCGCTTGGGCGAGTAGGCGCTGTAACAAAGGTTAACGCCCCATTCCCGCGCCTTGCCTGCGATCGCCGTAATCTCGCCCACGTTCGCGCTGGTGATGCAACTGTTCAGCACGATATCGTCGTGGCCCAGCCGCGCCAGCCGCGGCACAATCTCGCTGAGATGCTTGTACAGCCCCGGATGCACGCGGAAATCGTCGTGCCGCTCGTCGGGGAAATCCAGGCTCACCGAAAACTGGTCCACGCCCGCCGCCCGCAACTCCAGGTAGCGCTCCTCCGTCATCAGCGACCAGTTCGATACCAGGATGGTATACGGAACCTGGGCGCCGCCCTTGATCTCGCGCACGATCTCGGCCAGATCGTCGCGCATCATCGGCTCGCCGCCCGAAACCTGCACCACGCACGGCCGCAGCGCCTCCATGTAGCGCCGGTATTCGTGCGGCCGCAGATTGGCGCTCTCGTCCTTGGGTCCCCCGTGATCGCAGTGCCGGCAGTAACACGTGCACGAGTCGGTCACCTCGAACGAAACCACGATGGGGCGTCCCGCGATCCAATTCAACGATCCACGCCCGATGATCCGATTTGATGCGATAAATGAGGTTTTGCGCACGGTAGACCCAATAAATGGTATCAACCGGCTGCCTGCCGGGCAACGATATCCAGTTGAACAGACCTGTAAATCCGTTAAACGGCGCCGGACAGCGGCCGGGCAACCCATCCGTTCCTGAATCCTGATACCATCCGGTCCATGTTGATCCTCGCCGCCATCCTCGCCATCTTCGTTTACGGCATGATTGCCGCCATGCTGGGCACTATCCTGCCCGATCTCTCCGCGCGCTTTCACCT
>JBEKPZ010000064.1:0-33113 GCA_049520215.1 Bryobacteraceae bacterium
GACACCATGAAGTCCGCGCTGAAGACCGGGTCGCCGTTCATCTTCATCAACGATTCCGGCGGCGCGCGCGTGCAGGAAGGCGTTGGCAGCCTGGCCGGCTATGCGCGCATCTTCTATCAGAACGTAGTGCTTTCCGGCGTGGTGCCGCAGATTTCGCTGATCTGCGGGCCGTGCGCGGGCGGGGCAGCTTACAGTCCGGCGCTGACGGACTTCATCATCCAGACCCACGATGCGCAGATGTTCATCACCGGTCCGGCGGTGATCAAGCAAGTGACCGGAGAAATCGTCGCGCCCGAGGAATTGGGCGGGCCGCGCGCCCAAATGAACAAATCCGGCGTGGTCCATTTCGTGGCCGAGAACGATGTGGAGGCGGTCAAGATTTGCCAGCGGCTGCTGTCGTTTCTGCCTAACAACAACCTGGAAGAGCCGCCGCATCTGGATCCGGGCGGCGCGCCGCGCGACGACGACGATCTGAACGATATCGTGCCCGCCGATCCCAAGAGCGGCTACGACGTAAAGAAGATCGTGACGCGCGTGATGGATCGCGGCGATTTCCTGGAGGTGCAGACGGATTTCGCCAAGAACCTGGTAGTGGGATTCGGGCGCATCCGCGGACACTCGGTGGGCGTGGTTGCCAACCAGCCGTCGGTGCTGGCGGGAGCGCTGGATATCGACGCCTCCGATAAGGGCGCGCGCTTCGTGCGGTTCTGCAACGCATTCAATATTCCGCTGCTTACTTTTGTCGATATTCCGGGATTTCTACCGGGCGTGGATCAGGAATACGGCGGCATCATCCGGCACGGCGCCAAACTGTTGTTCGCTTATTCGGCGGCCACCGTTCCGAAGATCACGGTGATTCTGCGGAAGGCTTACGGCGGCGGATACATTGCGATGTGCTCGAAGGAGTTGGGCGCGGACTGCACGCTGGCGTGGCCGTCGGCCGAGATCGCGGTGATGGGGGCGGAGGCCGCGGTGGAAGTGCTCTTTCGCCGCGAGTTGGCGACCGGCAACGACAACGGCTCGAAGCGGCGGGAGTTGGTGCAGCAGTTCTCGGATACTTTTGCGACGCCGTACGTAGCGGCCGGCATGCGCCTGGTGGACGATATCATTGAACCGGCCGCGACGCGGGCGCATGTGGCAGAGGCTTTAGGGGCGCTTTCCGCCAAGCGCGATTGGCGCCCGCAGAAGAAGCACGGTTTGATCCCGCTGTAACCGGAGGAGCGGCCGCGATGGCTGACGACGACGAACGCGCGATGGCGGCGGGGGCCAGTGCCTGGGCTCGGCACGGGCGCGAGGATATCCAGGGATCGCACAGCTTAAGCGCGCCGCTGGCGCGGTGGGCGCCGGAACTGGTTGAGCCGGAGGCCCAGGCGCCGGCGGACGCGGCGTCCGGCGAGAGCGAGCCGGCCATCGCAATTCCCGCGTCCGTTTTGCACGCGCGCCCGCCGCAGCGGTTGCCGGAAGATGCGATCTGCCGCAGCCCGATCGCGGGCCTGGTGATCGCGGTCCTGGCCACCACAGGCGAGCGGGTCACACGGCGGCAGCCGGTCATGGTCATCGAGGCCATGAAGATGCAGAACAACGTCAGCCCGGAGGTGGATGGGGTGCTGGTGGCTGTGCACGTTTCGCCGGGGGACGCGGTTAAGGCGGGGCAAGTGCTGTTTGAGTTGGTGTAGAAAGGCCGATTGACAATCGGCCTGCAGGTTGGCAACCTGCCCCACAAGAATGGTGTACTAGAATAGTGGCGAACCCCAGCCTGCATGAACAGTTCGACCGGATCGAGGAGCGGAAGCTGTCCGACCGGGCGAGCGGTATCGGGATAGCCTGCACGTTTGCGCTGGTGGCGTGCGCGCCTCTGTTGCGGCGGGGAGGGGTGCGCTGGTGGGCGCTGGGTGTTTCGTTTGGAGTCCTGGTAGTTTCGCTGTGGCGCCCGCGTTTGCTGCATCCGGCGGCGTGGCTGGGGCGGAAGCTGGCGGATGTCCTGGGCCGGGCGGTCGGGCTGGTCTCGCTGGCGCTGCTGTTCTACCTGGTGATCACGCCGTTCGGCCTCGTGCGGCGCATTTTCGTGCGCGATCCGCTCGGATGCCGCATCGACAAGAAGCGCAAGAGCTATTGGGTGGAGCGCCAACCGCCGGGTCCCGCCCCCGAGAGCATGGCCCATCAGTTTTAGGAGGAAGAGATGTCGTTTGCCCGCGAGTTTTGGGCATTCATGCGAGTCCGGAAGAAGTTCTGGCTGCTGCCGATTATCGTGATCGTGCTGGTATTCGGGGCATTGCTGGCGCTGGCCCAGAGTTCCGCGATTGCACCATTCATCTACACGCTGTTCTGAAGCAAACGGCAGGCGATGCGCGTTCTTGGAATTTCAGCGTTCTATCACGACAGTGCAGCGGCGCTGGTGCGCGATGGCGAGATCGTGGCGGCGGCTCAGGAGGAGCGTTTCTCCCGCCGGAAACACGATGCCCGCTTCCCCCGCAACGCCGTATCCTACTGCCTGGAGCGGGAGGGCGTAGGGCTGGAGGCGATCGATTACGTCGTCTTCTACGATAAGCCATTTCTGAAATTCGAGCGGCTGCTGGAGACTTACCTGGCCTTCGCACCGCACGGACTGCGCTCCTTCGCGATGGCGTTGCCGCTTTGGATTCGCGAGAAGTTGTTCCAGAGGAAGCTGCTGCGGAACGCATTGCGCGGCTTTGGGCCGGGGTTCGATTTTGAGGGGCGGCTGTTGTTCGCCGAGCATCATCTGAGCCACGCCGCCAGTGCTTATTATCCTTCGCCGTTCGCGATGCACGAGGACGCGGCCGTGCTGACGATGGACGGTGTCGGCGAATGGGCTACTACCTCGGCGGCCATGGGTAGCGGCAACCGCCTGGAGGTGCTGCGCGAGATCCACTTCCCCCATTCGCTCGGGCTGTTCTATTCGGCGTTCACCTACTATGCGGGCTTTCGGGTGAACTCGGGCGAATATAAGCTGATGGGCCTGGCGCCTTATGGCGATCCCAAATACGCCGGGCTGATTCGCGACCGTCTGATCGACATTAAGGAGGACGGCTCGTTCCACCTGAACCTGGAATATTTCGATTACTGCACGGGCCTGGCCATGACCAACCGCGGGTTCGACGAATTGTTGGGAGCCCCGCGGCGGCAGGCGGAGGGGAAGCTGACGCAGCACTATGCGGACGTGGCGGCATCGGCGCAGGCGGTGGTGGATGAGATTGTGGTGCGGCTGGCGCGGTCGCTGGTGGCCCAGACGGGCGCCGAGGCTTTGTGTATGGCCGGGGGCGTGGCGCTCAACTGCGTGGCGAATGCCAAGGTGCTGCGGGACGGGGCCTTCCGGCGACTGTGGATTCAGCCGGCGGCGGGCGATGCCGGCGGCGCGCTGGGGGCGGCATTGGCGGGGTTTCATCTCTATGCGGGTGGAGTGGGACTGGGTTCGCGGCCTGTTAGCGGATCGGACGGCATGCAGGGCGCCTTGCTGGGTCCGGAGTTCGCGCAGCAGGACATCGAGCGACGGCTGCGGGCGGTGGGTGCACAATTCACGGTGATGGCGGAAGAAGCGCTTCTGGATGCGAGCGCCGAGGCGCTGGACCGGCAACAGGTGCTGGGATGGTTTCAGGGCCGCATGGAGTTCGGACCGCGGGCGCTGGGCAACCGCTCCATTCTGGCCGACCCGAGGCAGGCGGGCATGCAATCCGAGCTCAACCTGAAAGTCAAATTCCGGGAATCGTTTCGCCCGTTTGCTCCGGCCGTGCTGCGGGAGGACGTAAGCGACTGGTTCGAGTTCGACGGCGACAGCCCTTACATGCTGCTGGTGGCCGGCGTGGCTGAGCGGCGGCGGCGCCCGCTGACCGAGGACGAGCGGGCGCTGAAGGGTTTCGACGCGCTGCGCGCGATGCGGTCGGAGGTGCCGGCCGTGACGCATGTAGACTATTCCGCGCGGTTGCAAACCGTGGATCGGGAAACCAACCCGCGTTTTCACGCGCTGCTCTCGCGGTTCAAGGAGCGCACGGGGTGCCCGGTGCTGGTCAACACCAGCTTTAATGTGCGGGGCGAGCCGATCGTATGTACGCCGGAAGACGCGTTTCGCTGTTTCATGGGCACCCGCATCGATTGGCTGGTTATCGGGGATTGCGTGCTGCGGAAGGAGGAGCAGGACGCCTCGCTCCAAAGTGACTACGCTGCCACCGTAGCGCCCGACTGAGGCCGGACGTATCGGTGGCGACCCGGCTGCCCTTTGATCGACCAAGTCAACAGCGGTATACAATGGCTCAAGGGAACACAAATGCAGGCGGCCCATGATTCACTCCTTGAGCGGATCACGATCGACTCCGACGTGCGGTTCGGGAAGCCGTGCATTCGCGGTCACCGGATCACCGTTCAGGAGATCCTCGAGTGGCTCTCAAGTGGGGCATCCCAGGAGCAAATCTTGGCCGATTATCCCCAGCTCGAGCCGGATGACTTCCTTGCTGTGTACGCTTACGCCGCCGAATTGGCGCGGCGCAAAGTTTCCAAAGGATGAAGCTGCTTTTCGACGAAAGCCTTGCTCGTGCCGGTGATCGCAGGATTCTGGAACATGCCGCCGCTCACGACTTCATCCTGATCTCGACAGACAGTGACTTCGAACGTCTGTTGGGGCAAATTCCGGCGCCAAGGTCGTCATTCTCCGTTCCTGCGATTATCCAACCGACGTCGCGGCCGGGGTGATTCGGCGCAATGCGATCCGTATTAGTTCTTTATAGACCGATGTTGCGGAAGCGCCATATCCGCGCTGGTTGACAAGTGAGTACTGGCGTTTGTGGGGCGGGAATCCTGCCAGGCAATCCTGCCCGCAGCCGACTCTCAGCCGGCCTTTGGGACCACGACTGGGCGCCGTGAAAGCAGGAGCCGCCTGAAAGGCGGCTGCGGCCAGGATTGGCCGCCCCACGGTGCAACCGAACTGCCAATATTCTATGAGGGACTATCTGTACGATGTACTACTGCACTTCAAACCAGCTTGAGTGGCACGGCCTCTGAGACCTTATCCTGAAATGCGACGGCAACCGTATAGTCGCCGGGCTGCGTACCGGAAGGCAGCATAGCGTTGATCTGCCGCAGGCCCTGCGCGTCGGGTTGGGAGAGGTACACGGCCGGCAGATCGTCGCCATCCAGCCAAACCGCGATGGCGTCCCTGGCGGCTTGGTCCGGCAATCCCGAGACCCAGAGTGAGAGGCAGCTATCGATACCGGTGTGGACAAGATTGCGCTCCCAAGTCTTGCCATCCGTGACGATGGCGATGCGAATATTGGAGGCTGCGGTGGCGGAGGGGCACTGGCGGCGTTGTTCGGCGGAAAGATCGACGGCAATGCGCACGGAGTTTCCCCAGGCGCTGCCGATCGTGCGCAGCGTGGCCGGATGACGGCCAGGCCCGAGGCCGGGCGGCAGTTTGCAGTTCACTTGCCAGCAATCGCCGCCGATATTCCGCAGGAAGACGGGATGCGAGCCGTAAGGACCGATGCGCGGGAATACATCGGCGGCAGACAGGTCCGCGTGCGGGCTGTTGAACCAGATCGCCACGTAATCGTCGTTCGCGCTGGAGAATGCGCGGTCGCGCGTGGCGGCGTTCTCGACCGAGGTCAGATAAGGCGCCGGCTCCCGCGGGTTCTCGATTTCCGGCCAATGGCGGTAGCAGGTGACGTGCGCGCGATGGTCCAGCACGCTCTCCAACTGCACGCGGGCGAACCCGGCGGTGCGGCACAGGGCCAGCAGGCAGGCGGTGTTCGGCCCCACCCAGTTGTCGAACTGGCCGCACAACTCGGTGGTTTCGTAGAATTCCATGAGCGGGCGGGCCGCGGGATCGGCGCCCTCGTCGGTGACGAACGATTCCACGCAGACCATGTCCGTCGAAAGCTCGCACACTTTTTCCAGTGCGAGCATGGGATGCTTCAAATGGTACAGCACGCCCAGGAACATCACGATATCGAAGTGGCCGATTTGGGCGGGCGATAGGCGGCAAACGTCGTCGATGCGGTATTCGGCCTGCGATCCCAGCAAATCGCGCGCGATGCGGAAGCGCTCGATGGCCGTGGAATCGACCGCCAACACGCGCGCGCCGCGCCGCTCCAATTCGAAAGTGAACCAGCCGTCCCACGCGCCGATGTCGAGCGCGCGCTTGCCGCGCAGATCGGCGGGAAGCGGAAACTGGGCGAGGCGGTGGCGCAAGACATCCAGGCTCTGGAAGCCGGGAATCACACGGCCATCGGGCAGTTCCATGCTGTGGTACCAGCCGAGGCGGGCGAGTTCTTCGAGTTTCTTCTGGTTCGGATCGGATGCGGATGGGTTCAGGCCCACGGAGCCATTATAGGCTGGCGTCAGACTAGCGCCGCGTACCCCAAGTCTCCCCAAGGAATCAGCCGGGGCTCATCCTCCGACCACCAAACCAGAACGCGCCCGTGCAGCGACTCGTCGCTGGCCAACCGCACCACCGCATCCGCCACCTGGTCCAGTTCCAATAACCGCGAGGGTGCACCGCGCAGTTTGCGCTCGCCCGGCGTGAGCGGCTCCCAGTAGGCGCGCACCTGTTCGGACGCGATCCAACCGGGCGCCAGGCAATTCACGCGGATGTTCTCCTTCTCTCCCAGCCAGCCCAGCGTGGTTGTCAGCCGGAGGACGCCCGCCTTGGCCGCATCGTAGGCCGGGGCCGGGTGTTGGCGGCCGTGCCACAGCGCGGATATCGAACTGATGTTCACGATCGCGCCGCCGCCCGTACGGCGCATCGCGTCGATGGCGGCGCGAATGCCGTACATAGTTCCGAGAAAGTCGGTCTCAACCGTCTCGAGCCAGGAATCGAGTGGATCGTCCGGGTGAAATGGCGCCGAGGCGTTGTTGACCAGGACGGCCAGGCCTCCAAAGGTCTCCTCCGCGAAGCCGATCAGTCTGCGGACCTGCTCACTCGCCCGCACATCCGCCGGGTAAAGCGCGGCCCGCCCGCCGGCGCTTTCGATTTGGCGGACCGTCTCTGTTGCGCCGCCCTCGTTGATATCCGTAACGACGACAGAAGCTCCGTCCCTTGCGAACCTGCGTGCAATCGCGCGCCCGGACCCATTTCCGCCCGCGCCGGTGACTACGGCTACTTTGCCTCTGATCTCCATAAACGTTAGTATGCGGCTCTTTCCCCGCTAAGGAATTGATAAAGTGCGGCGCCTACGACCCGTGGTCCTAGTACCGATCTGAAAACGGCCGAACTGAAAAGGCTGAACCGGCGGCTTCCGCCTGATATACTTGCCGCAATATGATCCGCCTTGCGATTACCGGGTGCATCTCCGGGCTGCTGCTGGCTTCGAACTCATTCGCATCTGCCGCGACAGTCCTTTCTACGCAACATCGACAGGAATTGACTCCGGTTCCTAACGGGCCATTTCAAGTTACGGGTAACCGGATCGTCGACGCGAGGGGTCGGCCGTTCCTGATACGGGGCACACAATTGGCGGAGTTCAGCCTCGAAACGGCGGCTTACAACGCCCGATCGGCTGAGGATTTCGGCCCGTACTCGGGAACCGCGCTAAGCGCCATCCGCCTGCGATTCAATATGAACGCCGTTCGTGTGCCACTGAACGTGCAAGACGCGACCGGCCCCGGCTATTGGACTGAATTGGCCAAACTGGTGCGAAGGGCGAACGAGATCGATCTGCTGGTCATCCTGGCCGCTCGCGAGCCGGGCGCTGGCATGCCCTCGCGTAAAACGGCTGAGTTCTGGACCCGTTGCGCGGCGTTCTTCAGGGATTATCCAAACGTGATCTTCGACGCGTTCGAGGATCCGGCGCCCGCGGCTGTTCCAGAAAGCGCTGGCGATCCTCAATCCCCCGCCGGGTGGAACTTCTGGCGGCGTGGAGGACAGGCGGCGGACGGGCGGGAGGCCGTTGGCATGGAGGATCTGGTTCACGCGATCCGCGCGGCCGGCGCACGGCAGCCCATCCTGGCTATGAGCTGGACCGACGACCGCTTGTTCGAGGGCGCAGGGAAGCTCGGGGACGCGCCGCCGATCGACGATGCCAACATCGTCTACGAAGCTTCCCCGCGCTACACCAGCACGCGAACGGATGCCGAGCGCGACGCGCATTTCGGGTTTCTGGCGAACCACGCGCCGGTTGTAGCGAACGATTGGGACTTGCATCTGAATGACCTGACCGAATGCGCCGCACTTCCGTCCGATCCTGCTGCAGCGTCCGAATTGGTCCAAGGCAACCTGAATTACTTCGATGCGCATGGAATCTCGTGGACGGTTTCCGCCTATGAGCCAGGCAGGTTGATCCAGGATTTCTCGCTGCTGGACGCAACCACCATGGAAAACGGATGGACCTGCGGGCACGCGAGCGTGGAGGCCGGCCTGGGAAGAGTGGTGCAGGCGCACATGCGATCCACCGTGGAGCGCGGGCTTTTCGTGACGGGCACGGCTGGAGGCCAGGACGTGGCCCGCGGTGGTTACGCGATCGCTTATGGACCGGTAATGGCGGAACGCGACGCGCACAGCAGCGGGCCGCATCTGCCGCTAACACTGGGGGGAGTCTCGGTACAGGTTACCGATAGCCTGGGCGCCACACGCCGGGCCGGCATCGGCTGGGCTGCGGCGGGCTGGGGACAAATCAATTTCGTGATTCCGGTGGAGTCGGCAATCGGACCTGCCCGCATGACCATCGTGCGCGCGGATAGCAGCCGTGCCAGCGCGAACTTCATCATCACCGACGCGGCGCCGGGGTCCTTTACACAAGTAAGCTGCCGGGGGCCGGCGGTGGGCTCCGCGACTGAGGTCTCCGTCAATGGCCGACGGTGGCAGTCGGCAATTTCATCCTGTAAGGCAGGCGGCAGTGGATCGCACGCGTCTGTATACGGCGACTGCCGGACGGTCGCCATTCCGGTGAGGAACGGCGCAGCCACCACAGTGCGATTGAAGGGCAGCGGATTTCGCTATGCGGGCTCGGCCGCGAACATTGAAGTGACCATCGCCGGCACGCGTGTACCGGTCGTGTCGTTTGGGCCTGCCGGTGAACAAGGTGTGGACCAGGTGACGATCGAGATACCGGCGGAACTGCGCGGACTGGGTGAGGCCGATCTGCTCTGCCACATCAACGGGAGGGTGTCGAACGCGGTACGAATCGGCATTGGCGGAGAGAAGCCGGCATCGTAGGGCCTTGGTCAGCCGGATCGGCCGGCTGCTGCTGGCATGCGCGCTGGGAGCGGCGCCGGTCTCGGGCTTCCAGACGGCGCGCGGCGCAACGGCGGATTACGAATGGAAGCTGCCCAAGGGTTTTCCCAGGCCGCGCGTTCCCGCCGCCAATCCGATGTCGGAGGCCAAGGCGCAACTGGGGCGCTATCTCTTCTACGACAAGAGGATGTCGGTGAACGGCACGCAGGCGTGCGCCTCGTGCCATCGGCAGGAATTGGCGTTCACCAACGGCAGCGCCATGCCCCACGGAGCCACCGGCCAACCCCATCCGCGCAAGGCCATGAGCTTGGTGAACGTGGCATACAGCGCCGCGCTCACGTGGAGCAATCCCAATGTTCGCTTCCTCGAAGAGCAGGCGCTAATCCCCATGTTTTCCGAGCATCCAGTCGAGTTAGGACTGCGCGGAAGGGAAGAACTGCTGATGGGACTGTTGCATTCCGATCCGGTGTCCCGCGAGCTTTTCCCCAAGGCTTTCGGGGAGGCCGGAAACGCTTTCACCGTGGCGAACGTGACGAAGGCGCTGGCGGCTTTCGAACGGACCATTGTTTCGGCGCGTTCCCCGTACGACCGCTACCACATCGGCGGCGACCAGGATGCGATTTCCGATTCCGCCAAGCGCGGCGAGGTATTCTTCTTCACCGACGGGCTGGGCGGCTGCTTTAGGTGCCACGGCGGTTTCAACTTCAGCGACGCGATGGAGTACGCGGGCAGCGGCCAGACTCCCGTGCGGTTCCATAATACCGGCCTCTACAACCTGCCCGGTAAGTTCTCCTATCCGGCGCCGAACCTGGGTATCTTCGAGTACACCGGGAAGCGGGACGATGTAGGCAAATTCAAAGCGCCTACCCTGCGCAACGTGGAGTTGACCGCGCCGTACATGCACGATGGGAGCATCGGCACTCTGGAGGAAGTTCTCGATCACTATGCGGCCGGTGGGCGAGCCATAGCGAACGGCCCCAACGCAGGGCGTGGGCATGACAACCCGAATAAGGATCCCCGCATCGCTGGCATCGGGCTCACACCGCAAAACCGGGCCGACCTGCTGGCGTTCCTCCGCAGTCTCACGGATACGGAACTGCTCCGCGACCCGAGGTTCTCCAATCCCTGGTAACGCGATTCGGCCGCCGCGTGGCTAGCGGCGCGTGGGCGAAATTACCCGCGTGGAAGATCTCCAGGTCCGTCGAAATGGGCCTGCGGCCTCTCCTGCCGCCAGGATCGAGTGTCCTGCCCCACGAAGCGCTTCACCTACCAGCCGCTGTGGGCCATTGCTTCGCGCGCGAGCGTTACGACTTCGGGATTCACCATCTGACGGAAGTCATCCAGGCGGACGTGCACGACGTCCCGATGCGTCCCGGCGTTGAAAGCGATCTGCTCGTCGGACAGCAGGCTGCTGTCCAGATAGACAGGCATGCCGTAGAGATTGCCAAAGGGAGGCATCGCTCCCAGGCAAGGAAGACGACCACCTTGGCCACCTCCTGAGCAGGCAGGTGTTCGGCTGCGGCAACTTCGCGGGCCGTATAAGCGAGCGGGTGAACGGTGTGGGTGTAGGCCACGCCGCTGCGGTCCAAACGTTGCTGGAGACGGACTAACAGCGACATAACAACCTCCACTGGTTGTAATCGTGGCTCCGGGCGCGGCGATCGGAGGGGTAAACTGGGCGGATGGAGCAGGGTTGCCTGTTTTGCCGCATCGTGGCCGGGGACTTGACGGCAACAACGGTCTTCGAGGATGAGTTGTCCCTCGCCTTTCTGGACCTCCGCCCGTTGTTTCCCGGCCATTGCCTGCTGATCCCGAAAACGCATTATGAGACTCTCACGGATCTGCCGGAGGATCTGATCGGGCCGCTGTTCGGCAACGCCAGATTGCTCGCGGGCGCCGTGGAGCAGGGCATGGAAAGCGATGGCTCTTTCGTCGCGATCAACAACCGCGTCAGCCAGAGCGTGGCGCACCTGCACATTCACGTAGTGCCGCGCCGCAAGAAGGACGGACTGCGCGGCTTCTTCTGGCCGCGGCAGAAGTACGAGAGCGCGGCCGAGATGGAGCGCGTGCGGGATACCTTGCGCGCGGCGATTGGCGCCACGCAGCGCGCGCCACGGTAGAATCCGGATATGGAATACGTCAATCTAGGAAAAGCCGGCGTGAAGGTTTCGCGCATCTGCCTGGGTGTTATGACCTACGGGTCGAAGAAGTGGCGCGAGTGGGTGCTGGAAGAGGAAGAGGGCCGCCCGTTCATCCGGCGGGCGCTGGAGCTGGGCATCAACTTCTTCGACACCGCGGATATGTATTCCGATGGCGTGAGCGAAGAGATTTTGGGTCGCGCGCTGAAGGACTTCGGCGGGTCGCGCGACCGGGTGGTGATCGCAACCAAAGTGTTCAACCCCATGGGGGACGAGCCCAACCAGCGCGGGCTTTCGCGCAAGCATATCCGGCACGCCATCGACGACAGCTTGCGGCGGCTGGGGACCGACTACGTGGACCTCTACCAGATTCATCGCCTCGACTATGCCACCCCGATGGAAGAGACGCTGGAAGCCTTGGACGATGTGGTGAAGGAGGGTAAAGCGCTGTATCTCGGGGCTTCGTCGATGTTTGCGTGGCAATTTGCCAAGATGCTGTACAAGGCCGATGAAATGGGCCTGACGCGCTTCGTCAGCATGCAGAATCACTACAACCTGGTCTATCGCGAAGAGGAGCGCGAGATGATCCCGCTGTGCCGGGAAGAGGGCATCGGGGTGATTCCGTGGAGTCCGCTGGCGCGCGGGTTTCTGGTGGGCAACCGGCGCAAGGAGGACTTCGGCGAAACGGTGCGGTCGAAGACCGACCCGTTCGCGCACGGATTGTACTACCAGCCGGCGGATTTCGCGGTGGTGGAACGGGTGAGCGAGATTGCCCGCGCGCGCGGCGTGCCGAATGCGCAGGTGGCGCTGGCGTGGATCCTGCAGCAGCCCGGCGTGACCGCGCCCATCGTGGGGGCCAGCAAGATGCAGCATCTTGAAGATGCTGTGGCGGCGCTGAGCCTGAAGCTCGACGAGCGGGAGTTGCAGGCGCTGGCGGAGCCGTACCAGCCACATCGGGTGCTGGGGCATTCCTAAGAGCGTATACTGAAGCTATGGCGCTCGCACCGACAATTCCGCGCATTTCGATGGACGAGTACCTCACTGCCGGTTACCATCCCGACGTGGAGTACGTCGATGGCGTGCTGGTGGAGCGTGACGTGCCAACCATTTCACATAGTCTCTTGCAGGCTATTCTTAGCGAGTATTTTCGCAAGTACCGCAGGCAGTTCCGATTTGCGGCGCTTTCTGAGCCGCGCACTCAGATCGTCGAACGGGCTCGGTATCGCATCCCGGATCTGATGCTATGTCCCGTACCGCTTCCGGCCGGCAAGATCGTAGACTCGACACCCTGGGCAGTCATCGAGATTCTATCGCCTGACGACAGATTGTCCGATCAACTCGCCCGCTTTCGCGACTACAAACGAATCGGCGTCCGCCACATGGTGCTGCTCGATCCGGAGGATCTCGTCGCATATCGCTTCGACGAGAATGGTTCGCTGATCGAGACCCGGTTCACTTCACTGGACCTGCCAACCGGGGACCTGCCCTTCGACACCGGAGCCCTATTCCGGCAGCTCGTGGAAGAACGCAACGAAGGCACCACGCTATCATAGGGTAGGTGCCGGGCGTCTACGTTTCCTATCCTTTCTGCGCGCAGAAGTGTACCTATTGCAATTTCGCCTCGGGTGTATTTCCGCGTGGGACGGAAGCGCGTTATCTGGACGCGTTGCGCGCTGAAATCGACCGGCACGCCTGGGCCTGGCGGCCGGAAACGGTATACCTGGGCGGCGGCACTCCCAGCGCGATGGAACCGGAAGCGTTGGCGGCGGTGCTGGCCCTGATTCCGGGACGTCCCTGGCTTGAGGCTACGCTCGAAACCGCGCCGGGCACGGTCACGCCGGAACGTGCGCGCGCCTGGGTGGAGGCCGGCATCGACCGCGTCAGCCTGGGCGTGCAATCCTTCGTGCAGCCGGAGATCGCGCGCACGGGGCGCAAGCACACGGCGCAGATCGTCGCCGCCGAGATGGACGTGCTGCGCGCAGCGGGTATCGCCAAGATCAACATCGACCTGATCGCAGGCCTTTCCGGACAGACCGAAGCAAGCTGGCGCGAATCGCTCGATTGGATCGCGCGTCTCGGGCCCGATCACGTTTCCGTCTACATGTTGGAGGTGGACGAGGACAGCCGGCTGGGACGCGAGATCCTGGCGGGCGGGGCGCGTTACGGCGCGGGTGACCGGCCCTCAAGCGACCTTACCGCGGACCTCTACGAGATGGCCGTCGCGCGCCTTGCCGCGCTGGGCCTTAACCGCTACGAAATCTCCAATTTCGCGTTGCCGGGCCACGCATCCCGGCACAACATGAAATACTGGTTGCTGGAGCCTTACGCCGGCTTTGGCAGCGACGCCCATTCCTTCGATGGCCGGCTCCGTTGGCAAAACCCCGAATCCGTGAACGATTATCTCGGCGTCTGGCAACCGGTAAGCGTCGAGCGCGATCCGCTGGAGGAGCGGTTCTTTGTGGGCCTGCGGCTGACCCAGGGAATCCGCCCCGAGCCGCGCGAGTGGGAGCACTTCGGCGAACCGATCCGCCGCTTCATCGAGCAAGGCCTGCTCGAAACCGATGGCGCTGTGCTGCGCTTGACCAGCCGCGGCGTGATGTTGTCCAACGAAGTCTTTCAGGAGTTCCTGACATGATCGATCTGCGCAGCGACACTGTGACCAAGCCCACGCCGGAGATGCGCCGGGCCATGATGGAAGCCGAGGTGGGCGACGATGTTTATGGCGAAGACCCCACCGTGAACCTGCTGGAAAGCCGCGCGGCGGCCATCGCGGGGAAGGAGGCCGCGCTGTTTGTGCCCACCGGCACCATGGGGAACACGATTGCGGTGAAGCTGCATACGCGCCATGGCGAGGAAGTGATTTGCGACGTGCGCGCGCACGTCCTCGAATACGAGCTTTCCATGCTGGCCTGGTTTTCCGGCTGCGTGGGGCGGCCCATTCAGACCAGCGACGGCATCATGAGCTGGGAACAGATTGCGCGCGAGATCCGTCCGCTGGGGCCGCATCGCGCGCGCACGGCCTTGATCGAGATCGAAAACACGAACAACATTGCCGGCGGCACGGTCTATCCGCTGGCGCTCATCCAGGAGATTTGCGGACAGGCGCACGAGCGCGGACTGAAAGTTCACATGGATGGCGCGCGCGTGTTCAACGCCGCCGAAGCTTTGGGCAAGCCGGTGCGCGAAATCGCAGCCCCGGTGGATACGGTGATGTTCTGCTTGTCGAAAGGGCTGGGCGCGCCGGTGGGTTCGATGCTGGCCGGCACGGCGGACGATGTCGCGCAGGCGCGCCTCTACCGCAAACGGCTGGGCGGCGGTATGCGCCAGGCGGGCGTGCTGGCCGCGGCGGGATTGATCGCGCTGGAACAGAGCCCGCGCCGTCTGGCCGAGGACCATCGCAACGCCCGCATGATGGCGAGAGGCTTGGCCGGCATCCCCGGAATTCAGATCGACCCCGCCAAAGTGCAGACCAACATCGTGATCTTCGATGTGAACGGCACCGGCCTACCGGCCGCGGAGATCAGCACGCGATTGAAAGATCGCGGCGTGCTCATCAATCCGGTCAGCGCCACGCTAATGCGGCTGGTCACGCATTATGACGTGGACCGGGAAGGCTGCGAGATGGCGCTGGCGGCGCTGGCCGAGGTGGCGCGGCGCTCAGCGGCGCAAACGCCGCCGCACACCAGCCAACGCGATCAGCCCTAAGCCCATCAGCCCCAGCGATGCCGGCTCTGGCACGCTGCCCGGCTGGAACGCCGCTACTGTATCCGTGCCGCCATCGATAATGGAAGCGTTGCCTGCTTCATACGTCGTCGCGTCCGTGCTGATGATCAGGACGTACGACGTGTCGCCTGGCGCTATTTCCGTCGGCGGCCCGGTAGGCGGATAGAAACTGAACCCGATCACGCTTCCGTCGATGTTGCTGTCCGACGTCTGCGGCGCAAGAGTCCCGTCCACAAACCCGGTTCCCGTCAAGGAACTGCCGTCTGTCCGAAACGCGGAGTTAGTGGCAAAGCCCGCGAAATCGGTAGCCGTCAACCGCGCGAGGGCCGTCGACGAGCTTGCGTCGTTCACGATCTGGTAATAGAAATCAAGCGTTCCGGCATCGTCGTAAACAGCGGAATAGATAAACCCGGTGTTAGTGCCGGCCGTCGTCGTGTAAGTGAACGCAGAACTCATCCATGCGTCGAGAGTTCCCGCGCTCATTCCGGTGCAATCAACCGGGAAAACCGTGTTGGTTGGGTCGGGACCGAACGAAGCCGCTGCGCAGCTCGAAACAGTGCCCGCCAAGGCCGCGGACGTGCAAAGCAATCCAAGCAATAGAATACTGATCGTGAGCTTCTTCATTTTTTTCAATCTCCTCCGAAAAGAATCACCCTTCTGAGTGTCCAATGCTTGCCGTTTAATAGCAAGGTCCTCGGCGGATCGATTATGAAGAAGAATACAAATTATGCAAATAAATGGTTATAAAGAATACGAAATCCCGCCTGGATGGTGCGATGGAGCACATCGCAGTACACTTGGAGGGCGGCAAATCTTGCCTCCCTGGCGGCTTCAACAGCCCTCAGTGCAATCGTGTACAATTTACATCCGCTTTGTGGCGTTTGGCACATTTTACTGGGTTTGGTGGGTCTACTGCCGCATGCGCTGCACGATATCTCCTTTGTTTTCAATGCGCAGGCTCTGGCAACAGACCTGCAATGGTGCTGCGCTTATTCATACAAACTGTTTCGGGGGATCCTAACCCAAGGTTAACTGTACGCTAACCTTTTGCAATCTGGATTTGGGCTTTAGGATACCGCTAGGCTTATCGATGGGTGCATGGCCATCGTTGGTGCACTATTGCCGATATTTCGTTCCATAGATGCCGTCCGGAGAGCCACTTCAGGACCGGCGGGAAGACGGCCCGCAACCGGTCCAAAGTTCAATACTAAACTTCTACGGAAAAATGGTCGATTGCGTCTCCAGGTGCGACCCGAGAGCGGCCCATGAGGGCCGAGTTTTAAGGCCGCAAGCAACATGGTCGGCAGCTTGAAGTCTGAGCTGTGTCCGCTACACATTAACGGAGAAACATCAATGCGCGCGCTCAACGCTATAAGTGTGTCTTGTTTACGAGTCATCGCCTTCGCGGCCACTGCTCTGGCCGCTTCCGCACAGCCGTACGGGTATGTGTCCAATGAAATGGGGAACAACGTGTCGGTGGTCAACCGGGCGACAAATACAATAAGTGCCTCAATATCCATCAGTGGCGCGGGCCTTACTGGCATGGCGATCACACCCAACGGATCTTATCTTTACGCCGCGGAGCAGAGCAAGAACAGCGTAGCAGTCATCAGCACGGCCTCGAACAGCGTGGTCGCCACCATTCCGGTCGGCACCGGCCCGGTTCAGGTAGCAGTCACCCCGAATGGCCAAACAGTGTATGTGGCGAATGAACAGTCCAACAACATTTCAGCGATCAACACTGCCACCAACACGGTGGTGGCCACCATACCGGTCGGCTCCAAGCCCGTGGGACTGGCAGTCACCCCGGACGGCACGTACGTCCTGGTCACCAACCTCCTTTCAGCGAACATCTCGGCGATTAGCACCTCCAGCAATTCCGTCAGGGCGACCTGGACGACCCTTTCGGGGCCCAATGGTATAACAGTGGCTCCCAACGGAGTCTTGGCCTACGTAGCATGTCAATATGCCAACTCGATAGCCGTACATAACATCGCCAGCGGGAGCTTAGTGGAAACGATTACCGGCTTTACCGCTCCGAATTCCGTGGCCGTGACCCCCAACGGCACGTATCTTTATGTCACGAACGGCAACTCGGGAAGTGTTGCAGTGGTCAACGCGGCGTCCGCGCAGATCGTCGCGAAAGTGTCGGTGGGCCTGACTCCCACTTCCGTAGCCGTATCCGCCGACGGTTCGACGGCTTACGTTGCAAATGGTTACGGATATTCGCTTTCCGAGATCACTACCGCTACGAACACCGTTAAATTCACGCTGCCGCATGTCGGAGTTTATCCGTTTTCGGTGGTCCTTTATCAATAGGTTTGTCGCGCGGAGCGCGGACTTAAGAGTTCACGGGGACGGCGCGCGTGTTCAACTCCGGCACCGCGGAGGGCGCGCCTCTACCGCAAACGGCTGGGCGGCGGGATGCGCCAGACGGGTGTGCTGGCCGCCTCGGGATGATCGCACTGGAACAGAGTCCGCGCCGCTTGGGTGATGACCATCGCAACGCCGATGATGGCGAGAGGCTTGGCCGGCATCCCCGGCATTCGGATTCGCGCGATTGAAAGAGCGCGGCGTGTTGATTAATCCGGTCGGTGCCACGTGGATGCGGTTGGTCACGCACCACGACGTGAACCGGGAAGGCTGCGAGATGGCGCTGGCCGCGCTGGCGGAGGTGGCGGCGGGAGTGGGCTCCGTCGCGGGGCTTCGTGATCTGGTGTCTTCGCCGGGCTATGGCTGCAGCTTCAGCGTGGCTTTTCCTGCAGGACCCTCGTAGATCAGCTCGATGGCATGGATGCTCTCGGCCTTGCCGCGGTACGGAAAGAATATCACTCCGGCTTGGGGAAGAGCGCGGTCCCCTTCCGGCAGCACGCACTTTTCAACGTTCTGCTCCATGGCCCGCCGCATGGGCAGCGGCATTTTCGGCGCAACGGCTGGGGTATCGTCCTGAGTCTTTCCGCCCGTGCTGATGCCGCTACCCTTGCTGTCCTTCGCCTTCTTCAATTCGACTGCGGCAGCGTCCTCCCATTCGGGATCTTTGAGGGAACGGAACACCGCCCCG
This sequence comes from Bryobacteraceae bacterium, assembly GCA_049520215.1. GTDB lineage: Bacteria > Acidobacteriota > Terriglobia > Bryobacterales > Bryobacteraceae > Bog-159. Next base: position 18,098 of record JBEKPZ010000064.1, read on the forward strand.
AAAGGCTCGCTGGGCACCGGCTTCGCCTTCTTCGCGAGGATGCGCAGGGAAAAATCGGCGGACGATATCTTGAGGCGCGCTCCGGGCGGACCAAACAAACCGGTCTCCACCGCCACGTAGTCCTCCGTCGTATAAGTCGCCCCTCCCGGCGTAAGGATAGCGTGCCCCATGAACTCGGCTGCCACGGTCACCGAGCCTGCGGGCGCCTGGGCCTGATAATCGCCCGGCGTCGCTCGCGGCGGCATGCCCTTCGTTTCGTTGACCTGGGCATCCTTGCCCGGCGGGTTTTGCCCTCGTGCGCACAGGCACAGGGCCGCGATCGAGATACCGATTCTCCAGTTGCGAGAGAGTTGCATTGGTACTCACAACCTAGCACAGGTAGCCGGTCTGAATGTGATGCCGATGCCGTAAGGGTGCTCAACCGGTTTGGGGATTCCCGACTGACAAAGAGCGCTCCGTTGAACGCGCGAACCGCTGCCGGCCTACGGCCGGTGGACCGGCGAGGGCGCCGGTCCGCGGGCGGGGGCGCCCGCCCCACTGCTCCGCGTGTCTTCATTACGTTTGGTGGCCCGCAGGGGCGATGGGGCACTCCGTTGAGGGCGCGAACCGCCACCGGCGGGGGCGCCCGCCCCACTGCTCCACGTGTCTTCATTACGTTTGGTGACCCGCAGGGCCATGGGGCACTCCCTGACGATCGCGGCTCGGTAAGCCCTGCGAAATCGGTGCGGCTGTTGCCGAGGCGAGACCGTAGGGGAGCGGTTTCCCCAAAACCGTTTAGCACCCATGCCGCAACGCGCGACGGGGCGCGCCCCGCGTGTGCCGAGCCGGCCCGGTGTGGCTCGCGGGCACATGGTACCCGATCGCACGCGCAACTCTGTAAAGCTTTGTTAAGCCCGTGCCCGTTTTCGGGCGGGAGGCCGTCAGTCGATATATACGGAGAGGAATCCAATGACGATCGGCACTTTTCAAAAGCACTCACACTCTGCAACCGCCGGCGAGGCGCTCCCGCCTTACGGCGCGGACTGGCGCGATTGGGAGATGGAACTGGCAAGGGAAGTACAGAACCGCGCGTTTCCGAGCACAAGGCCGCGCATCGCCGGCCTGGACTACTACAGCGATTGGCGTCCCGCGCGCGGCTTGAGCGGCGACTATCTCGATTACTTCGAACTGCCGGAAGGCAACCTGGGTCTGGCAATCGGCGATGTGGCCGGCAAGGGGTTGGCCGCCGCGCTGCTGACTTCATCGCTGCACAGCCTGGCGCGCGCGCTCCGCCACTATCAGCACGGCAGCTTGTCCGATTTGACGGCGGCCATTGATGAACTGTTCTACGAGGTGTGCCCGGACAGTTCCTACGCGACCATGTTTGTGGCGCGGTACGATCCCGCGCGCCGCTTCCTGCATTACGTGAATGCCGGACATGAGCCGCCGGTGTTGCTGCGCAAGACGGCTACCGGGTACCGTCCGGTGGCGCTGGAGCCAACCGGCCCGGTGATCGGGATGCTGCGCAAATCGTCCTTTCACGAGAACGTGGTGTCGCTGGCGCCCGGCGATCTGCTGGTGGCCTACACGGACGGCTTATGCGAGACCGCCAACGTCCGCGGCGAGGAATGGGGATTCCGGCGCCTGATGGCGGTCATTCTGGCCTGCAGCTATCGTAAGGCGCGCGATATCGTGGACCGGGTTCTGGAAGCCGCCGAGGCGTTCGCGGGCGGTTGCCCGCAGCACGACGATATGACGTTGTGGTTGGGGCGCGTCGAGGAGGCCGGCTGCAGGACGTTCACGCTGGCCGAGAGTGTCCCGTTGCAGGCGGTGGCGTGAGGGCGGGCAACGGGACGTTTTCAGTCAAATGCCGAAGCGGGAAAGCACTCGCGAAGGCCTGTGGGCGAGTCGCCAGTTGGGAGTTGGGGATCGTACACATTCAGCACCGAATGAAGCCCTCGCCGGCAGGATTGATGGGTTTAGGCAAGCCCGCCATTAGGGAGCACGAGCCGCCATCCGCGCCAGTGGCCCTGTAGATCCCATAGGCAGGATTCTCGGAAGCCAGGCGGCCCCTGATGGTTACACTCGTGGGCACGCCTCCGCCAGGGCAGACTGCGAGAGCGTGCAGTATGGTTTTTGACTGGATTGTCAGACTGAGCATCGTTTGGCTCCTACGAATTTAGCATCGTTTGTACAATCTGATCGCTCGGCAAGGGCGGCCGCCGGGCCGATACCGCCGTGCGGTAAATTACAGATAGTGAGAACCGCGAAACTGTCGCTGGCCTGCCCGGTGTGCCAATCGCCGGAAGTATTCTACAGTTGCACGCCCAACTGCTGCTTCAACCATGTGTGCGGCGAGTGCGGCGCGACCTTCGAGCCGGTGACGCATTTCGCCGGAGGGAAGTTGGTCGGTGTCGAGCCGCCCGACCCTTTGCCGGAGGCGTCCGACCCCACCGTCGCCTGCATCAAGTGCGACTCGACGGCCGTCTATGCGCTCGCGGACGGGCGTCTGGTGTGCGGCAAGTGCGGGTCGCTGCTGGCACTGGAGATCACCGAGATCGCCCCCAGCAGCGAGTGAGAGTCCCGCCGCGGGGTGAGCTCCGCTCGCGAAGGCCGATTGACAATCGGCCTGCAGGTTGCCAACCTGCCCCACAAGCCGGCGGGTCTGGAGACCCGCTGCAGGCGTGGACGGCCGCCCCACACGGACAGATCTACAAGAATCGTCGCGGCGCGCGGGGTCACTCCGTCTGCTTGTGATGGATGCGGGCGCAGGCCGTCTCCGCGCCAGTGGGGTCGATGGCCGCGCTGCCCTCCTCGATGTGCTGGATGCGCCCTTCCTTATCGATCACGAACGTGGCGCGGTTGGCGAAACCGCGGTCCGCAATGAGCACGCCATAGTCCGCGGCCACCTGCCGCTTGGCGAAGTCGCTCAAAAGCGGGAAGGTGAGGTTGAGCTTTTCGGCGAACGCTTTTTGGGAGGGAGTGTTGTCCGTGCTGATGCCAAACACCTGGGTCTCGACGCCTTCAAAATGGGCGATACCAGCCTGGTACGCCAACATTTCCTTCGTTCAACCGCCGGTGAACGCCGCCGGGAAGAAGGCCAGGACCACGGCCGATTTGCCCCGGAAATCGGAGAGCGTCACCGGCTTGCCAGCCGTGGAAGGCAGCGTGAAATCGGGGGCCATGTCCCCCACCTTGAGGTTGGTCTTCGGGGGCGCCGGCGGGGCGGCGTTTTGCGCGGCCAAGCTCCCCGCCACGGCCGCTGACACCAACAGTACGGACAGTATCCTCATCGATCCTCCAAGTCAGTCGTGAGCTTACCACTGAAGAGACGCCTGATACAAGGCGCTGGTATCGTCTTTACAATTATTAAAGCAGTTGCTTTGCTACCCCCCTTTGGGGTATTCTGAAATTGAACGTGGATTGATTTAGGGCCTGTTTGGCGAGGCCCGGCTAATTGCAACCACGCTAAAAAGTGCTAAAGGTGAGTCGGTCTGTTCGAAGTTCTCGACCCTGGGAGCCTTTGGCCCCAGGGTTTTTTCGTTTGGGCCGATCCGCCGGATGCTGGAGGATCTAAATGAGCGTCTGGTCAACTACTGTGGGGGCTACCCTCCCGCTTTTGGGAACCGAGGGGGCCTTGGTTTCGGTTTCGATTTCCGTCGAGCCGCCCCGTCTGGAAGCGCTTCTGGATGCGCTGGCGCACCTCGACTTCCCCATCAACCCCCAGATCTATCACGATGCGGGGCCGGCCACGCATCCCGCAACGATGGTCGAGTTTCCCGCCTATGAGCAACGGCTGCCCGAAATCCGCGGCATGCTGGAGACTTGCGGCTTTCCGGCCAAATCCGTGGCGGCGACGGCGATGCTGGACTCCATCCGCGGCGGGCATACGGTGGCGGCGGTGGTATAGAGGGGCGCTTTGCGCGGGGCCACCCGGGCGATCACTGGATATTGAACGGCACGTGACGTTCGCTGTTGAGCTGTGCGCTCAAGTCGCGATCGACCGAAGAAAGTGGCGCCTGTTTCTGCTGGTGGTCGGTATCGAGGTAATGCAGGGCGCCGTTTTCGACCCAATAGGTCATCGCGGCGCGAATGCTCTTGTCGCGGAAGGCGATCAAATAGAGGATCGGGTGACTCGCCTGCTCTGGCGAAATTGCGTTGTCGCCCCACTGAGTGTATTCGTGGATCACGGGGTGGGCCGTTTCCGCAACCATGAGAGGCGGCGCCGACGGAGAATAGACTACCGCCGCGTTGGACCCGCCGGGGTCCGCGGAGTCGTAGAACGGCTGATAATCGCCCCCATAGAACCCTCCGTAGCCGAAGCCATAGTAACGGCTGTGGCCCAAGGTCCGCATCGATGCATGCGCATGTCCGGGGCGGGTTCCGGCCTGCACGCTGCCGGCATGGCCGCCGCTCACCGCACCGCTGCCCTGGTGCTGGGCAAAAAGGCCAGGCGCCAGCAGGCAGCACAGGCCAAACTGCATGAGTGGTTTCATGGGCGCCTCCATTCGAAGCTTAGCTCCAAAGACAACAAGTAGCAAGGCGGGTAGTCCTAGATCTGCCCGCAGCCGGCTTTCAGCCGGCCTTTTGCGACCGTGAAACAGGCGCCGCCTGAAAGGCGGCTGCGGCCATGATTGGCCGCCCCACGGTGCAACCGAACTGCTCTGACGATGTACCAGGGTCTCGCCTAACGTGCTCTTTAGAAAACGGTGGGCAGGGTGAGGCCGGCCTGAGCCAGGTACTTCTGCAACAGGGCCACGGCCTCCGGCTCGCCGATGCCGCGCGCGGTCGAAATCTCGGTGACCAGCATGTGGCGGGAGCGCTCCATCATGTTCTTCTCGCGAAAGGAAAGCAGCTTATCCTTCTGCAGCCTTTGCAGTTCCAGCAGGCTCTTGAGAACTTCGGCTGCGTGCAAGAGGCTTCCCCTCAGCATCTTCTCGGAATTCGCCTTAAAGCGGGTCTTCCAGTCGCTGCTGAACGGGCAGGTCCCGGTGGCCAGGTAGGCCAGCACCCGGCTAATCTCGGTATTCTTGGTGATGGGCCGCAGCCCGATATGAGCGACCTTGGAAAATGGAACCGTAACCGTGATCCTACCGTAGACCATGCGCAGCAGGTAGCATTTCTCGAACTGGCTTCCCATAGCCCAAGCCCGAATATTCTCGATGGTCCCAACGCCTTGGTTGGGATAGACCACCTTTTCACCGATCTGAAAGGTCATTACGGGGTCCCCCTGTAAACCGCCGTTCCCCTCTGCTTGGTGCAGGCTCAAAAACGCAACTCTAGAATGGTAAACCCGGATAGCACGCAAGTCAACAGGTTTATGCGAACTCGGGCATCCGGCCCGAGCTATCCAAACAGGCGGAGGTCGCGGGTAGGGTCATGGGCCCGACTGCGTCTGCGTGGAATGCCCCAACCGGGACCGTCCTCTGCCAGCGATCTCCTTTCTTTTAGTCGGCTTACGTTCTGGCAGGGGAATTGCCACTCCACCACGGGAATTTCTATGGCCTACGTTATAACCGAAGCTTGTACCAAAGATGAACTGTGCGTGGAAGCCTGCCCGGTCGATTGCATCCACCCGAAGAAAGACGACGCCGGGTTCGCAGAAGCGGCACACTTGTACGTCGAGCCGGACGACTGCATCGATTGCGGCGCGTGCGTGCCCGTCTGCCCGTCGAACGCCGTCTATCCGCTCGACGAGCTACCCGCCGAGTTGGCGCACTTCGCGGCGGACAACGCAGCGCACTACGGCAAGAACTGAAGACAAGCGGGCTGCCCCACTCCGACTTAGAACAGGAGCCGCAACGCCAGTTGGAACTGGCGCGGCGTCCCGCTGCCGGTGGGACTGGTATTCGCGAGCGTCGTGATTCTGCCGAAACTCGCCGGCACTGAAATATCGGACAGCGGGTTGCCGTACTGCGCCCGGTTGAGCAGGTTGAAACACTCGCCCCGGAATTCGAGCCCCGCCCGCTCCGTGATCCTGAAACGCTTGGACAGGGCGGTGTCGATCTGCCACAGGGCAGGTCCCCGAAAGGCGTTGCGCCCCAAATCGCCCCAGGTGCCTTTGGCGGGAACCGCAAAAGCGGCCGGGTTGATCCACAAGGTGGGAGTCGAACCTGCCGCGGGAGTCAACGACGCGCCAGGAACATAGTCCGGCCGCTGATTGTTGTTGTTGCCGTCGGGCAGAGCCGAAGAAGCGCGGTCCATAGTGATATTCACCGGCAAACCGGATCTCCCGCCCGCCAGCGCATTCAGCTCCCATCCGCCAAACAGAGTGCGCCACACCCCCGGGCTGCTCCAGTATCGCTTGCCGGCCCCGAAGGGAAGCTCATAGACGGTATAGGCTGAAAAGCTATGACGAGCATCCTCGTCGCTGCTGGAGCGGTCGCAGGCGCGGCAGGACACGTTCTCCGGAAATACGTCCTCCACACCGCTGCCGAGCGAAGCGTCGTTGATGGCGTGCGACCACATGTAGTTGGCCGCGACCAGCCATCCCCGCGCAAAACGCCGCTGCACGGAGCCTTGCAGACCGTTGAAGGAACTGCTGCTTTCGTTATCCCGGAACTCGATGCGGCCGAACTGGGGGTAGGGCCGCGCGCCGGTCAGCGGATCGATCAGGTTGGTGTAGCTGCGGTTCATCACGTCGGTCCCCTTGGTTCCCACATAGGAGACGGTTGCCAGCGCCGAGGAACCCAGGTTTTGCTGCACGGACAAACTCCAGTCCTGAGCATACATGTCCTTACGATGGCGGTACAGATCCTTGGGCGTAAGAACACCGGTTGCACCCACCAAAAAGGGATCTATCGGGTAACTCAGCGTCGGAAACTGCTTTCCGCGAATCAGACTATAGCTGGGCACATCGTTGGCGGTTGGAAAGTTCTGGTCGTCAAGTTGTCCGTCCTCGTGGTAGATCCCGTAACCGGAGCGAATTACGGTTTTGCCGCGCAAAGCGGCCGGCGCCCACGCCAGGCCAAAACGTGGATCGAATCCGCCGGGAGTGGGGAAATAGAAGGGCGCGTTAGCCGGACAGAAGCCGCCGCAGGTGACAAAGTCAAAGGGCAGCGCGCGGCCGGTGGATTCATGGAAGACGCTGAAGTACTCGTAACGCATGCCCGCATTGAGCGTGAGATTCGAGCGAAGCTTGTACTCATCCTGAACGAAGCCCGCTTCCTGCGTCTTGCGCATGCGTTTCAGAGGCATGTTAGCCACTGTGGTGGCCGAGTCGAGAGCATTGCCGGTGAAGTCCGCCAGCGTGGTGTAAGTCAGCGTGCCGCTTGGCGAACTGCCTTCATTCATCTGAATGCGCCGGACATCCACGCCGGCTTTGATCGAGTGTTTGCCGTGCGTCCAACTCAGGTTGTCCAGCCAGGAGAAGGTGGTGCCATCCTGGTCCGACGTGTTGTCGGCGTTCAACGCGGTGAAGCCGGAAACATTCACGGAGTACGGAAGGTCTGTCAGGTTGGTGGTATGGGTGATGGCCTGATTGACTCCAAACCTGAATTCATCCACCAGAGTCGGCGAGAATACATGCAAAAGCTCGCCCACGCCATTAAGGGGCGCCGCATAGGCCTTCTGCCGGTCGGTGAGCGTACCCAGCGGCGTGGTGCTGATGGCCTGGTCGTAATTGAAGCGCACATAGCCGGTGGTTTGAGTGGTAAAGTGCTGATCGATGCGAACCATTTCCGAGTTCTCGTTGTCCAGCAGGCCGCCCGTACCGGTATACTGAGAAATGTTCGCGTTGCTGGTGGCGCTAGTGCCCAGCGGATACGCATTCAGGATGGGCGCCAAAGCGGGTGAAGCGGCCAGCACGCTGGCGCGGTAAGCTACAGCCGGAACAAAGCCGATCAGGGTTTGGTCCTGAATCTGGCGAAAGCCCTCGTAAGTGGCGAAGAAAAACGTCTTGTTCTTCACGATGGCCCCGCTGAATGAACCACCGAACTGATTGAGGTGGAATGGCAGCGGACCGTGAGTTTGATCGAGGGGCGAGCGCGCGTCGAAGAAACTGTTGCGCAGGTATTCGAACAGCGACCCGTGAAAGGCGTTTGCTCCGGAAGCCGAGGCGGCGGCGATTTGCGCTCCGGAAGCATCTCCAAACTCGGCTGTGTACTGCGAGGTGTCCACCCGAAACTCGGCGATCGATTCCGTGGGAACTGCCAGGCGCACAAAGGCCTTTTGCGCCTGGTTGGCGATGCCGGTCGCGTCCACGCCGTCGAAGGTGATATTCATATCGTCGCGGCCGCGCCCGACGAAACGGATGGAACGCTCGGTGCTGCCTCCCTGATCGATGGCTCCCGGCACCAGCGCCGTGAGCGTCGACCAGTTACGGCCGTTGAGCGGCAGATTGCCGATGGCTTGGTCTTCGACGGCGCTGCCGAGTCCCGCGCCGGTCTGGTCCAACTCCACGCTGCTGGCCGTGACCGTGACTTCCTCGTTACGGCTGGATGGCGCCAGCGACGGGTCGAGCGTGCGGGCCTGCCCCACTGCCTGCTCGACGTTTTTGTAGCGAATCTCCTGAAATCCGGGCTTTGAAAAGACTACGATGTATTTGCCGATGGGCAAGTTCTCTATGGCGTACGTGCCTGCACTTGTGGTGACGGTGGCACGCTCTAAGCCGGTGTCGGCATCGGTAGCCTTGACTGCCGCGCCCGGAATCACCCGGCCGCTCACATCGCGTACCGTGCCGTTCAAAGAGCTTCGATCCACCTGGGCGAAACAGGCACAGGCAAGAGAGAGGATCATGCCGAACGCCAGGGTCCAGCGAAGAAGCGGCAATTCCGTAAATGTTGCCTGGCGGTTCACTGTGCCATGGCTCCTTTCGAGACTCTTAGTCACTATATCACTGGGGCATAGCGGCAGGCAGCCGCAGGATTCCGGATTTCGTACTATACGTAGGCCGCCAGACCGGATTGGCCCAGGACTTGCTAAACTAAGATCGCTCTGCCGGAACGCCATGTCTAGATGAAACACCCGAAGGACAGCAGCAGTTCATGACGCGGCGTGACATGCTTTGGCTGGTGGCCTCGGTCGCCCGGGCACAGCAATCGACCGGCATGGCTTCACGCGGCCTGGCGCCGCAACCACGCGGCAAGTCCTCCGGCCTTCCCTTTCACGCACGATTCACCGATATCGCCGCGCAGGCAGGTTTGCGCGAGCCGGTAATATACGGGCCGGCCGCACGGACGGATTACATTCTCGAGTCGATGGGGTGTGGGGTCGCATTTTTCGATTACGACAACGATGGCTGGCTGGATGTCTTTGTTCTTTCGGGCACGCGCCGCGAGGGTCCGGTGGCGGGCGCGACGAACCGGCTGTACCGGAACAATCGCGATGGGACCTTCACGGATGTGACCAAGGAATCCGGTCTGATCCGCCAGGACTGGGCCTGCGGGGTGACCATCGGCGATTACAACAACGATGGGTTCGACGATATCACTATAACCGCGATGGCCTGCTGGATCTGTTCGTCGCGCACTACGTGGTGTTCGATTTTGAGAAGGTTCCGGCTACTGGCCGGAATCCCAAGTGCAACTTCATGGGCGTCCCGGTGTATTGCGGGCCGCTTAGCCTCGAACCCGAGCGGTGCCTGCTCTATCGCAACAATGGCGATGGTACGTTCACCGATGTGACCCGGTCCGCGGGAATCGACCGCGCGGCGCCCACTTTCGGACTGACGGCGATGGCGGCGGATTATTTCGGAAGCGGCTGGCCGGACATTTATGTCGCCTCCGATTCCACGCCGAGCCTGCTGTTCCGCAACCAGCGGGATGGTTCGTTCTTGGAACAGGGACTGCAGCTTGGCGTGGCGGTGAACGAAGACGGAACCGAGCAGTCGGGAATGGGGTTGGGTCTGGGAGACTTCGACACGGACGGCGAACTCGATCTGCTGAAGACGCACTTCAGCGGGGATCGGGCGGTGCTCTATCGCAACATCGGCCGCGGCGGCTTCGAGGATGTGACTTTGCGCGCGGGCCTGGGCGTGGAAACCCGCTATGTCGGCTGGGGCGCAGGCATTCAGGACCTCGACAACGACGGACTGCCAGACCTGTTCTGGGCTACTGGGGCCGTCTACCCCGAAGTGGAGAAGGTGCATCCCGACTATCCGTACAAGACGCCGCGGGTGCTGTTCCGGAACCTGGGAAACGGCAGGTTCGAGGAGTTGGTCTCGGAGGCGGGGCCCGCGATTGCCGCAGGGCATTGCAGCCGCGGAGTGGCGTTCGGAGATTTCGACAACGATGGCGATATGGACATTCTGATCATGAACGTCAACGAGCCGCCATCCCTGTTGCGCAACGATGTCAGCGGCGGCGGGCACTGGCTAAAGGTCGGACTCATCGGTACGAAATCGAATCGCAGCGCCATCGGCGCTACGGTCATTGCCACTTACGGAGGCCGCAGGCAAGCTCAGGCAGTCACTGCGCAGTCGGGCTATTTGTCGGCGAATGACCGCCGGCTGCACTTCGGTTTGGGTGCGGTGCGGTCGGCTGATCTTGAAATCCGGTGGCCGAGTGGACTGCGGGAGTCTCTAAAAGCGATTTCCGCGGACCGATTGATCACCGTACGTGAAGGCGAGGGCGTGGTGAAAGTCGAGTCCTTTGGCGGGCCTGCTGCTTCGCGCGCGGGACGGTCATGAGAGCTGTTCTGGCAGCCTGCGTTGTTCTGCTGCTCGAGACGCGCGCAGCGCCAGCCCAGCCGCCGGCCCGCGGCGACGCGGCATCGCACGTCGGCAAAGCCGTCCGGCTGATGCAGGACCGGCTTTTCAGCGAAGCCGCGGCCGAGTTCGAGCAGGCGCTTGCCGCTGATCCCAACAACGACGTGGTGCGGATTCAATACGCGACGTGTCTGTTCGCACAGGAGCGCAACGACGAAGCGCGCAAGCAATTCGAGATTGAGCGGCAGAAGCTGGGTGATCGGCCGGGCCTGACCTACTACCTGGGGCGTCTGGATCTGCGGGCCAACGATTTCACCTCGGCGATCAGGAGGCTGGCGCCGCTGGAGAAGGATCCCGCACTCTCCGACGTCTCACTTTATCTCGGTGTGGCGTACATGTCGGCCGGGCAGCAGGCACGCGCGCTGGAATGCCTGGAGCGGGCCGCCAGAAATAATCCGCGCGATCCGCAGGTGCATTACCGGCTCGGGCGCGTCTACTCCATGGCCGGGCGCGCGGACGACGCGGATCGCGAGTACAAGCTCTACCGGGATTGGCAGGAAAGCCAGCGGGTGGCGGAACAGGATGGCCGCGAATGCAAGGATGCGCTGCGCAATCAACTGATCGCCCAGGCCCGCATCGTGTGCCAGCGCATTGCGGACCCCAACGACCCGCGCCGGTTGATTCTTTTGGGCCAATTGTATTCCGAAAACGGCGCGTTCTCCGATGCCATCGAACCGCTGCGGCAGGCCGTGAGACTGGAGCCGGAGTCGTTCGAAGCGTGGAACAGTCTGGGTCTGAGTTTGTTCTGGCTGAAGCGCTACCGGGAGGCGCTGCCGGCGTTGCGGAAAGCGGCCGATCTTAATCCGCAGTTTTTCAGCACGCTGACCATGCTCGCTTCCACGTTGCATGCGCTGGGAGACGATGCGGCCGCACTGCCGGTTCTCGAACGGGCTCACAACCTGAATCCCGATGACGCGCGCGTGGCGTCGGGGCTGGAGCAACTGCGCGCGACATTGAAAGGGAAGCGGTAGGTTTTTCAGAGCCGCGACCGTAAGGGAGCGGTTTCCCAAGCCTCAATCCGAAGTGGTACAATTTTTTCACTCGCGGAGTGGGCGTAGATCATGACTCCTACATTGCTTGCCTGCTGTTTCTTTCTGCAGAGCATTACGCCGGAAGTTATCGAGCACGCCCAAGCCGGGGCGGCGGCGGCGCAGCAGGGCCGGCTAAGTGTGGCGATCCAGGAATTCCGCAAAGTGACTGAACTGCAACCTGAGTCCGCTGCCGGCCACGCCCGCCTGGGGGATGCTTACTTCCAAAACGGCGACTACGGAGCGGCCATCCCGGAACTGGAGCATGCCCTGCGGCTCAGTCCCAACCTGAATGACACGCATCAAACCTTGGGAGTCGTATTATTGATTCAAGGAAATCCCGAGGCGGCGCTGCCTCACCTGGAGAAGATGCGCACCCCTGAGTTGCTGGGGCTGGCCTATCTGGAGACAGGCAGACTGGGCGGCGCGATCGCGGCGCTGCACGCCGCTTTGGATAAACAGCCCAACGATCCTAACCTGCTTTACTATTTTGGCCGTGCGACGGCTTTGGCTGCGAAACGGAGTTCCGATCAGCTTGCGAAACTCAATCCCGACGTGGCGCACAGGAGCGGCGCCGCGGATAACCTGGGTCGGCCATCCGAAGATGTTGTTAGCCTGCAAGAGGCGCTGGCAAAACACCCCAACGATCGAGACCTGCTTTCCGCCTTCAGCCGGGCGGCGGCGCAGGCCTCCCAGAAAGCATTCGATCAAATCCTGGAATCGAACGCCAACTCGGCGCGGGCGCATCAGATACTGGCCGAACGATACTTTGAGAGCGGCCGCCTTCCCGAAGCGGAACGCGAATACGCCGAATCGCTGCGGCTGAAGCCATATACGTCTAATGTGCACCTGGCACTTGGGAATGTCTTCGCCGCTGAGAGTAAGTGGTCCGCGGCGATCGCGCAATTCCGCATGGAAACCCAGCTTCGGCCGTTCAGTGCCGACGCTTTTTATAGTCTCGGCTCCGTGCTGCTGCAACAGGGACAGGCGCGCGGCGCGGTCGAGGAACTTGCCCAGGCCGATCGCCTCAGGCCGGATACGCCGCAAATTCTTCTAGCGCTGGGAAGGGCTGCGTTCGCCGCCCAGGATGCCGCACGCGCAGAAGCGTCCTGGACCAAGCTACTGGGTCTCGATAAGGGCAGCGGTCTGGCCGCCTCAGCCCATCTGGGATTGTCCGCACTGTATCGGCAGGCTGGGAGATCGCTGGAGGCAAATCGCGAGATGGCGGCCTACGAAGAACTTAAAAAGCAAGGAGCCACTAACTAAGGTGCTCGCCAAGAGGACTCGTTCCGTCGCAATCGGAGTCATTGCCGCCGCCGTTTTCGCGGCCCTATATGCCCGCGGCGCCGCCGCGCCAGCCACGCCGGAGGTTCGCTATCCCCCCGAAGATACCTCGGCGCTGTTAGCCGCGCGAAAACAACAGCAGTTGAAAACCGTCGATCAGTTCAAGGTGTTCTATCAGTTTCAATTCGAAGACAAGCTCCCGCAGAGCGGAATCACCTTCGTGAATCATATCGTCGACGACGCGGCCGGCAATTATCAACCGGCGCACTATGACCACGGAAACGGCATCGCGGTTGCGGACGTGGATGGCGATGGGCTGTATGACATCTACTTCGTAAGCCAGACCGGCGGGAACGAGCTTTGGAAGAACCTGGGCGGAGGCAAGTTCAAAAACATCACCGCGGAAGCGGGCGTAGGCGTGCCTGGCCGCATCAGCGTCTCCGCCGCCTTTGCGGACATCGACAACGACGGAGCGCCCGACTTGTTCGTGACCACGGTGCGCGGCGGCAATCTGCTGTTCAAAAATGACGGCCACGGGCGCTTCCGCGACATCACGCACGAAGCCGGCATCGACGGAGCCGCACATTCCTCCGGGGCCTTTTTCTTCGATTACGACCGTGACGGGCTGCTCGATCTGCTGGTCTGCAATGTTGGAAAGTACACATCCGATCGGATAGGCGCGCAGGGGCAATACATGGCGCTTCCGGATGCGTTCTTTGGGCACGAGTTTTTCGAACGTTACGAGTTTCCGGTTCTGTATCGCAATCTGGGGCACAACCACTTTAAAGACGTAACCGCGGAGGCCGGTTTGAAGCCGGTCGGATGGTCGGGCGACGCCACGTTCACCGATCTCAACGGGGATGGCTGGCCGCAAGTTTACTTCCTCAACATGATGGGAGCGAACCACTTTTTTGAGAATCACGGGGGCAAGTTTTCCGAGCAGACCAAACGGTATTTTCCGAAAACGCCGTGGGGCGCCATGGGGATCAAGTTCTTCGACTATGACAACGACGGCCGCATGGACCTGTTCATCACCGATATGCACTCGGACATGTGGACGGATGCAGGCCCGGAGGACGAGAAGAAGAAAGCGCCGCATCCTCTCGGTGAGGACGTGTTGATGGGGCCGACCAGCAGTTTCGTTTTTGGCAATGCCCTCTATCACAATCTCGGCGCCGGCAAATTCGAGGAGGTTTCTGACCGCATGGGCGTGGAGAACTATTGGCCCTGGGGGCCGAGCATCGGCGATTTCAACGCCGATGGCTGGGATGACATCTTCATCGCTTCGGGCATGAACTTCCCGTACCGCTACGGGATCAATTCCCTGCTATTGAATAATCGGGGAGAGAAGTTTCTCGACGCGGAGTTCCTGCTGGGGGTCGAACCCCGTAGAGGGGGGCGGACGCACACCCCCTGGTTCGAGCTGGATTGCTCGAAAGTCCCGTCTGACGCGAAGAAGTATTATCAGGACCCATGCAAGGGGCAGACGGGAAAGATCACGGTCATGGCGCCGTTGGCAAGCCGGTCGGCCGCGGTTTTCGACCTCGACAACGACGGCGATCTGGATATCGTGGTCAACGACTTCAACTCGGCGCCGCAGGTACTCGTCAGCAATCTCTCCGAGCGCCGGACGATTCACTGGCTCAAGGTGAAACTCGTCGGCACAGTCTCGAACCGTGACGGACTGGGCGCGTTTGTTCGCGTCACCTCCGCTGGGCGGACTCTGATGAAATACAACGATGGCAAGTCCGGCTACCTGTCGCAGAGTTCGCTTCCTCTGTACTTTGGCCTGGGAGACGCGCCGAAAATCGATCGCGTCGAGGTCGATTGGCCTTCGGGACACAAGCAGGTAGTCACCCAGGATCTCCGCGAGAATGACATTCTGCAAATCACGGAGACAAGATAACTGGCAAGACGGTTCGTCTGGCGGTCGCGACATTTGAGATGTGGTCCCCTCGCAGGACTGTTCCGGTCCGGCCGGAAGGCGCTAACTGAATGCTGAAAAAGGCTCTCACAGGCT